>CALLZL010000623.1 GCA_937859575.1 uncultured Chloroflexota bacterium | reverse complement strand
AACCAACCATGAATATGGCGCGGTAGATCGCACCTGGCAGTATAACCTCGAGCGCAGCGGTGCACGCTATGTCGTGCAGCCGATCGACCTCCCACTCAGCAGTGCTGCTGCGATTGTCGAACAGATCTGGGCCGGCGTAACCGAGCGCACAAAGGTCATTGCGCTGAGCCATATCACCTCGCCGACGGCGCTGATTATGCCGATCGGCGAGATCTGCCGGCGGGCGCGTGCTGCCGGGATCTTAACGGTTATTGATGGAGCGCATGCACCAGGGCAGATCGATGTGGATGTCGAAGCACTTGGTGCCGATTTCTATGGCGGCAACTGCCATAAGTGGCTGTGTGCACCAAAAGGTGCCGGGTTCTTGTATGCACGGCCCGAACATCAGCAGATGCTCGAACCGCTGGTGGTGAGCTGGGGCTGGCGCGCTCGTGCGCCGCGCGGCTCCCAGTTTCTTGACTATTTCGAGTATGCCGGCACTAACGCCCCATCGGCGTATCTGAGTGTACCGGCAGCCATCGACTTTCAGGAGCAGAATAACTGGCCGGCCGTTCGCGCTGCCTGCCACACCCTCGCTGCCGAAACCCGCCGCCGGGCGGCCGAGATCACCGGCATGCCACAACCCTACCCCGACACAACCGACTGGTGGAGCCAGATGTGTCTCATTCCGCTACCACGTATCCTCGAACCGCAACTGCCGCTGCTCTGGGAGCAATACCGTATCGAGATTCCGACCATTCTCTGGAATGATCAGCTCTTTGTGCGGCTATCGGTACAGGCCTACACCCGCCCCGAGGATACCGATCGGTTGCTGGAAGCGATCGCCGCCCTGCTCGATGCGGCGTAGGAGAGTGAACGAACCACGAATAGCACGAATAATACGAATTTGACATCTTCCGTCATTCGTGCTATTCGTGCTATTCGTGGTTCTCTTCGTTCCGAGCATGCAGCAGGCGCATGCCATTCAGAATGACGATCAGCGCGACACCGGTATCGGCCAGTACCGCCATCCAAAGGGTCGCGCTACCAACAAGCGCCAGTAGCAGAAAGACTGCCTTGGCTGCCAGGCTGAGACTGACATTCTGCACCACAATCGCAGCGGTGCGGCGGCTCAGGCGCAGCAGCCACGGCAGCCGCTCCAGATCATCATGGAGCAGAGCGGCATCGGCTGTTTCGAGTGCCTGGGCACTTCCGGCAGCACCCATGGCAATACCAACGGTTGCAGCCGCCAGAGCCGGTGTATCGTTCACCCCATCGCCGACCATTGCCAGTGGGCCGTAGCGCGCCTCAAGATCACGCACCACCGCCAGCTTTTCGTCCGGCAACAGGCCGGCATACACCTCGTCGGCACCGACGGCCCGCGCCACCGTTTCGCCGACCGCCCGGTTGTCGCCGGTGAGCACGACAATATGCTGCACTCCGACGGTACGGAGCGCCGCCACAGCTGCGGCTGCCTCGGGGCGTGCTTCATCAGCCACCGTAACATACCCCTGCACCCCGCCGTCGTCGCAACGACACACCATCAGAACCGTCTGCCCTCGCGATTCGGCTTCCGTGATCTGCGCACAGAGCGCCGTATCGTGCTGATGCTCGGCATCAAACAGCGCATGGCTGCCGACCGTCACCAGGCGACCGGCAACCCGGCCGTTGATACCACGCCCAGGAAGCGCAACTACTGCTTCGGCATCATAGCGGGTAATTGCCGAACCGGCCGCCGCACGTGTTACGGCACCGGCGAGTGGATGTGTGCTATGGCGTTCGACCGCTGCCGCCAGCGCCAGTACATCGTTACAATGGGCGCAACCATGCGGCAGGCAACAGTGATCGGCACATTGCACCGCGGTAACATGCGGCATGCCGTTGGTGAGGGTACCGGTTTTGTCGAACGCAACAACCCGCACACGCCGCAGGGCTTCGAGGGCGGCCCCGCCTTTTATCAGGACACCGGCACGATGGGCGGCGCTCAGCGCGCTGACGATCGTCACCGGTGTGCTGATCACCAGGGCACATGGGCAAGCGATCACCAGCAGCGCCAGTGCGCGATATAACCAGCCATGTACATCATCGGCCGTATTCCAAAAGGGCTGGCCAAAAAGCAGCGGCGGCAGAATGGCAACCAGCCCGGCAACCACCACGACTGCCGGTGTATACCATGCGGCAAAACGATCGACAAAACGCTCGACCGGCGCACGCTGCGCCTGTGCCTCGCCGACCAGGGTGGCGATCCGGCTCAGCAGGCTCGCCGATGCCGGCGCAGTCACGCGTATATCAAGCGCCCCATCGCCATTGATGCTTCCGGCATAAACCGTATCGCCGGGGTTCCGTTCAGGCGGCATGCTTCCTCCGGTCACATGCTGCTGATTAACAGCCGACGACCCCTGCTCGACCGTGCCGTCGAGCGGCGCCCGCTCCCCCGGCGGCACCCGCACCAGTTGCCCAACGGCAACTGCCGCAACCGGCACGCGTTGTTCGTGGCTGGTGCACCATGGGCATGGCCCACCATGGTACCCGTCGCGACCCATGTGCGAAGCGCAATCGATGCATGGCGTCAGCAGCATGGCCTCGGCGGGCGCCAGCCGCATCAATCCCTGGAGCGAATCACGCGCACGCTGCATGGTGAAGCCTTCAAGCGCCTCACCAAAGGCATACAACACCAGAACAGTTGCCGCTTCGGCAGCCTCGCCGATCACGACAGCACCAACGGCGGCAATCGTCATTAACAGGCCGATCGTGACACGCCGGCTCAGCACGAGTGCCTGCAATGCACTACGCGCCACCGGCGCACCGGCAACCGCCAGTGCTGCCAGTTCGAGCAACAGGGCAACCGCCGGTGCGGCTGCCGACCATTCGAGTACGAATGCCAGCACTAACAACCCGACACCGGCCAGTAGCGGAAGACCAGCGGCACGATGGCCGAGCAAGAAGCGCAAGAATGCCAGTGGTAGTGGTGCGGATGCGGGCAGGGCAGCCGCTTCGGTCGCATGTGGATCGGCAATGCCATAACCAAGCGCGGCAACCCGGGAATGAATAGCATGCTCGTCGAGCTGCGCCGGATTGTATGTGACCTGCATGCGGGCGGCGGCAAAGGCGATCGTGCACTGCGCTACCCCATCGAGCGCGGCAACCCCTTGTTCGAGTGTGCGCGCACAATCAGCGCAATCCATGCCGGTGATACGATATTCTTCGGTCAGCTGCATACCCGGCGCCCTTCCATACCAAAATAAACAACATTTGAGCAATTGCTCAAATGTTATCACAGCAGGTGCAACGCGTCAACACGGTGCCGTGGGGTATAGCGCTACGCCACACCCCACGAGCACCCGAGCGCTAGGCAAACAGCCGTTCGAGCTCATCGAGCAGGCGATCAAAACGATCCATGGCGGCCTGAATGGGTGCCGGCGACGTCATGTCGACCCCGGCATCGCGCAGGATGTCGATCGATGGGCGCGACGATCCACTGCTCAGGAAGCGCAGATAGCGTGCAACCGCCGGTTCACCCTCGCTAATAATCTGGTCGCCGAGCGCCAATGCCGCCGAAAGCCCGGTCGCATACTGATAGACATAGAAATCGAAGTAGAAATGCGGAATACGTGCCCATTCCAGCGCGATCTCATCATCAAGCGTCACCGCCGGGCCATGGTAGCGTGCCACCAGATCATAGTATGGCTTGCTCAGGTTATCGGCAGTCAACGGCTCGCCGGCCTCGACACGCCGATGCATGTCAAGTTCGAACTCGGCAAACATGGTCTGGCGGAAGATGGTGGTACGGATATCTTCCAGCTGCTGCACAAGCAGGTGGCGGCGCAACGCAAGATCATCACGCGTCTTGAGCAGGTAGTCGGTCAACAGGGCTTCATTGAGCGTCGAGGCGACTTCGGCGACGAAGATCGTATAGCCGCCATAGACGAACGGCTGGGCTCGGCGGGTGAAGAAGGAGTGCATCGAGTGGCCCATCTCGTGCGCCAGGGTAAACAGATCATCGAGCCGGTTCTGATAGTTGAGCAGAATAAACGGCGGCGTGGTATACGACCCATCGCTATAGGCACCGCTCCGCTTGCCGACATTCTCATACACATCGATCCAGCGGCTGTCGAAACAGGTGTTGACGGCCGAGACATACGCTTCGCCAAGCGGTGCAAAAGCCGCCCGTGAGATCGTCTGCGCTTCGGCATAGCTTACTTCCAACTCGGCTTCGGGCACTAGCGGCGCATACAGGTCGTAGATCCGCAGCTCATCAAGCCCCATGATCTTCTTACGCACCTCCATGTACCGGTGCAGCCGGTGCAGATTGGCGTTGATCGTCGTCACCAGTGTATCGTACACCTCGACCGGAATATCATTGGGGGCCAGGGCGGCTTCGAGTGCCGAACCGTAGTTGCGCACCTGCGCATTGAGCACATGGGTCCGAATCTGCGAAGCCAGAGCGGTACCAAGCGTATTGCGGATCCCCTGATAGCCGCTGTAATACCCTTTGAACACATCTCGCCGCACCCGGCGGTCATTGCTTTTCAGCAGGCGACCATAGCGCGCATGCGAGATCTGCACCGGCTGACCCTGCTCATCCTCGATCGTCGGGAAGCTCAGGTCGGCATTTGTCAGGACGGCAAAGATGTCGCTGGCAGCGCGTGTCACATCGCTAAACTGAGCCATCAGCCCTTCGACTTCGGCCGAGCGCACATGTTGCCGCCGCCGCATGAGCTGATCCAGTTCGTAGCCATAAAGCGCCAGATCGGGTGTTTCGCGCTGCCAGGCATTGATCTGTTCTTCATCGGCACTCAGGATCTCGGGCTCGATAAATGCCAGCGCCGATGTAATGCGTGCCAACAGTGTGCCGGCACGCTGACTCAGCGCCTGCCCGGCCGGATCGCCGGTATCGGTATCTTTGCGACGCTCGGCATACACATAAATCTGATACAGCTGCGTCAGCGCCTCGTCACGCGTACGCAGTGTTGCGAGGAGCGCCTGGGCGCTCGATGTTGCCTGCCCCTGCAGCGCCGCGATCGCCGGTAACATCTCCTCCAGTTGGCCAATCGCCGCTTCCCAGGCCGTATCGTCGGCATACACCGTCGTCAGATCCCAGGTATGTTCGATAGGGATCTCATCGCGGCGCGGTACATTTTGCGTTTCCGACACGCTGTGCCTCCTGTTATTCAAATTATTTTGAACATTGTACCACAACCATGGTGTTGTGGTGGGTACACCTTATAGCCAGGTGCAAAACGATTGATCATTGGGGCCGCGCACATCTTGCGCACATGCGGGCGGGACGCCCGCGATCCCAGGATGCGGATGGCTCAAGATTGCTGCACCCGGCTATAGCGGGTGAATGCGCGGAGCAGCAGAGAACGCTCGGCATTGGCAGTGCCGACGAGAGTGGCGCGCACATGCCCCGGTGCAGCGGCAAACAGGCGCAGCATCGTTTCGAGCAACGCCGGGGTAGTATGCCGATCCGAGAGATACCCCGACCAGCATGAGTATGGCAGTTGAAAAAAGGTTTCGAAAAACGCCTGGAGTCGGGTTGTCTCCATACGCACCAGGCAGGCCAGGCCAAAGAGATACAGTTGACGGCGGCGGATGGCTTCGGGCGGCCAGAGCGCCTGCCAGCCGGCACGTGCAGCCGCCGTCGGTGTTGCATCGGCTGCACCAAGCACACTGGCAATCGCGGCAGCAACGACCGGCGCATGGCGCAGCACCGCGCCAACCATATAGCCCGACACAGGGTGGACCATCGCGGCGGCGGCACCATAACCAAACAGCGGCTGCTGCAGATCGGGTAGCGGTGCATTCATCGGGAAGAAGCAGCGTTCGACATGCTGCACTTCACAGACGGCGGTTCCATACGCGGCAAGCCGGCGGTGCAGGCGTTGTTCGAGTTCGGCAAATTGCACACCCGGCATCTGCGCCAACGAAGTCTCTTCGACAAAATAGCGCCCATCACCAAGATCCATCGCATAGAGAAAGGTTGGTACACGGCGCTGTTCGTTGGTCAGGTGCTCGGCACGGTAGTCCATCAACACCATACGCCCGGGTTCGACCGGCGGCCGCCTGAATGTGCCGACGATACCATAGGCCGCCTGGTAGGCAAGGGGCGTCACCGGCCGTTGCAGAGCGAAGGGGGTGTGGCCACTGGCATCGATCACCAGCCGCGCCGCCAGCGAACGGCCATCACGCAGCTGCACAAGGCTCGTCGCAGCATGGTGCGCCACAGCCGCAGCCACACCGCGCTGCCAGGTTACACCAGTATGCTCACAGATCGCCAGCAGACGTTGTTGCACGACGGTATTATCAAACAGGCCATAGGCACGATTCAGTGCGATTGCATCAGCAGCACCATAGGCCACGGTATCATCCCAACGATGGCTGAGTGCATCACCGAAACCGGTTGCGGCCAGTTCGTCGCACCAGATACCATAGGTATTCGGCCAGCGTACCGGCGGCCGTGCCGCGGCCAACAGCACTACACGCACGCCAAGCCGGCCAAGTGCAGCGGCGATCGCCAGACCGGCCGGCCCACTACCCACCACAAGAACATCAGGAACTGACGCCACATCCCCCCCATCACGCCTGATCAGCCCACCCGCAGCACCCATGCCTCGCAGCCGACATCACATGAGGCATGGGCTTCGATTGTGTTAGATGATAAACTTGCCGTCTTTGTAGAAGAGCTGCCCATCAGCATAGGCTTCGCCTTCGCGCATGTCGCAGATCATATCCCAGTGCAGCGCCGAAGGGTTCTTCGAGCCGGTTTCGGGGTAGCCGGCACCAAGCGCAAGGTGAATCGTACCGCCGATCTTTTCATCAAACAGAATGTTGCGGCTGAATTTCGTAATATCGTAGTTGGTGCCGAATGCCACTTCACCAAGCCGGCGCGATCCTTCATCCATGTCGAGCAGCGAGTGCAGCAGTTCTTCGCCCTTGGCGGCAGTTGCCTTGACGACCTTACCGCCCTCGAACCAGAGGCGTACATCTTCTACTTCGCGCCCGGCATAGATTGCCGGGAACGAGTAGCGGATATACCCTTCGGTAAGGGCTTCGTCACAGCTCGAAAAGACTTCGCCGTCGGGGAAGTTACGATCGCCATAGCAGTTGACCCACTTCCGACCAGCAACATCGTATGTGAGATCGGTATCGGGGGCGACAAGGCGAATCACACTACGGCTTGCCAGAAAATCGGCAATACGTTGCTGCTCGCTTGCCGATGCACGCCACGCCGCGACCGGATCATCGTAGTGCAGCTTGCAGGCGCTATACACGAAATCTTCGTAATCGCCGAGCGACATATCGGCATCCTGGGCAGCGGCGTTGGTGGGGAAGAGCGCCACACACCAGTTGATGGTTCCTTCGGCCGAACGTGCCATGACTCGCTCCTGCAGCGGCCGGAGCGCCTGACGGCGTGCTGCAACCTTCTGGGTATCGGCATTGCTCAACAGGCGGGTGTTCTCGCTCGCCATAATACGAATGGTTGCCGCGATCGTCTCGATCTCCTGCAACTGCATCGGCGACACATAGCGGATCTGATCGTCGGATCCATGGCGATAGAGTAATTCCTCGGTCTCTTCGAGTACCAGGCTAACCAGTGGATGCGCCCCGGCAGCCAGTGTCTCACGGTAAAGCGCAAGCACCAGCGGTGCTGCGGCAGGGGTCGTTACGATCCGAAACAGGTCGCCCGGCTTCAAAGCCAGCGAATAGCGAACCAGGACACGAGCCATCTTATCGATACGCGGATCGGTCATGCCAGAGATTCCTTTCAACAGATCATGCGGTATTGGTATCGGCCACCATCGCTCTATTATAGCCCTGTTCGCGGCCACATGGCGGCGGCCGTTGCCTCTGCGCCGTGTGCACATCTTGCCGGTGGCGCTCAGCGACCGTCCGGCCCTTGCGATCGCCGAGACACATAAGCCCGAAATGCAGCAAAGAGAGGCTTGCCACACGCCTGATCAGGCGCTATTATCAGCAGTATGAATGAAGAGCTGTTACTTGGTATCGATATCGGCACCACCAGCTGTAAAGCTCTGGTGTTCGATCTGGAAGGGCGGCCATATGCCGCAGCCGCCCTGCCGACACCGGTGCTGCGGCCACAGCCCGGTTGGGCAGAGTACGATCCCCACCAGATCTGGCAAACAGTGGTCAGCCTGTTGCAGACGGTACTGGCACGTACACCTGCGGCAGCGATCCGGGGTGTTGCGGTCGCAAGCATGGCCGAAGCCGGGCTGCTGATCGCAGCGGACGGCAGCCCGCTATCGCCAATCATCGCCTGGTTTGACGCCCGCACAGTCGAACTGAGTAATCAGTGGCGCACCCGTATTGCACCGGCAGCATCATTCGCCATCACGGGGATCGCATCACGGCCGATCTTCAGTCTGTTCAAGATCCAATGGCTGCGCGACAACATGCCAGAAGCGTATCAGCGTGCAACGGCCTGGCTGCACATGGCTGATTATATCGCGTTCCGTCTGTCGGGGAGGGTCGCCACTGATTTCTCGCTCGCATCACGCACCATGCTGCTCGATCTGCGTCAACGCCGCTGGTCGGAATCGTTGATCGATCAGGCCGGCATCAACCCACGTCTGCTGCCGCGACTGTTGCCGGCCGGTACCCGCCTCGGCAGTGTGACGGCTGATGCCGCCGCTGCGACCGGCCTGATCGCCGGCACGGCCGTCGGTGTCGGTGGGCACGATCACGTCTGTGGTGCGCTGGCGACCGGCGTACGCGAACATGCCATGTGCCTTGACTCGATGGGCACGGCCGAATCGGCTTTCGTCGCCACCACCGAGCCGCTGATCGATCGGCTGACTCCCGATTCCGGCATCAATCTTGGCGTCCATGTTGCCCAGGAACGCTGGTATCTGATGCGCGGTGTATCGAGTTCGGGGGCGGCGGTACACTGGGCCGGCACCTTGCTTGGTGCAGCAGTTGATGAAGCACCCTATACGCGCCTCGAAGCCCTGGCCGGCAACGCACCACCCGGCAGCATGGGGGTTCTGTTTGTGCCACGGCTCACCGGCGGCGACCGGGGGGCGTTCGTCGGGCTGACGGCCGATAGTGGCCCAACCGCGCTGGCCCGGGCCGTTTACGAGGGGTTGGCCTACGAATGGCGGCGGTGTCTCGAACTGCACGAAGCTGCACTGCGTGAGCCGGCGCGCTCGATCCGCCTGATCGGCGGCGGATCGCGCTCGCAGCTCTGGGTACAGATCAAGGCGGATATTCTCGACCGCCCGTTACAGCTGTTGGCACTCGATGAGAGTGTTGCGTTGGGGGCTGCGCTACTCGGCGGCATCGCCGCCGGCGTGTTCCGCAATGAGCATGTCGCGTTGGCCGGGCTCCGCCGCGACATTCGCATTATCGAGCCGGATCCGGTGCGCGCTACCCGTTACAACCGCATCTACCAGCAGGCGTACCTGCCGATTGCACCGGCACTGGCCGATATTCATAGCGCGATTGCGACAAACAGTTTCTGAGGATGTAGCCAGCTGCATGCCGAGCAGGCTGGTCATGCACAGTGTCATGCCGCAAGATCGGGGAACTGCCGCCGGATCTGTTCTTCGGCAGCGGCGAGTGCGGCCGCCGGTTCCTCTGTTCCACGGGCGATCCGGCCGGCAGCCATGCCGACAATCGCATCGATCTGGGTGTCGTAACGGCTGAGTGTGATCGAGGGTTGGGCGGCAGCCGCTTCGACCAGCACCCGATAGGCCGGCTGATCGCCAAAGAACGGCACCCCCTGATCATAGATCGGGTCGTTCCAGGCCGGCATATAGGCCGGCAGTGCACCCGAGCTCTGGAAGGTCAGGTTCTGCGCCGCCACGGTTGTGCAGAGTGTTGTAACAAACTGCCAGGCCGCTTCCTGCTGCTGCGATTGCGCCGGGATGAGCATGGCCAGCGATGAGAGGCTGAAATCGCCGCCCGGTGGGCGAATCAAGCGCCACTGCCCGGCGGTTGTCGGGAAATCGCGCTGGATGAAGAGCTGCATCCAGCTCGCATCAATAAACCCGGCGATCGTTCCGTCAACCATACGCGGGCCATACTGGCTGCCGGGCAGATCGGCCGGTATATCGCGCCGCGCCAGGCCGGCGATCAATTCGGCTGCCGGGCCGGCACGCTCGGCAACCCGCAGCCGACCGCCATCGAACCAGCCGCCGCCCTGCTGGGCTACCGCCGGCGCAAACAGCCGCAGCGACTCGGCGATCAATTCGCTGCCCGGGCGCTGGCGGCGCAATTCCTGATCGAGTGATTGCCAGTCATCCCAGCGCTGTGCCTGAGCCGCCAGTGCGGCCGGTTCGGTCGGTAATCCGGCGGCCGCCAGGGTATCGGCACGATACCATGCCGCGCCGACCCCAACATTCCATGGCATGGCGGTGAGACGCCCTTCGAAGCTTGCGGCATCCCATGCCCAGCCGAGCAGATCCGCTTTGAAGCGCAACCCATCAAACGGTGCGGCCGCCAGGTCAGCCAGGCCGGGCTGTTCGCGTAATACGCCCAGCATCCCTCGATCGGTAATAAACACATCCGGTGCGCCACTACCGCGTTCAAGCGCCTGCAGCAACTGACGGTGCGCCGCCTCGTACCCCATGCGCTCGGCCCGCACGGTAACAGCCGATTGTTGTGCTTCAAAATCAGCAATCAGCGTCGTCAGTGCATCATCGAGCCAGTTCCAGATCGTGATCGCCACCGGCTGCGGTGTGGCGGTGGGCGGCACTGGTGCCGCCAGGCCACATGCACCAAGCAGTGCGCCCCCACCGGCCGTGGCCAGCATACGCAGGAAGGCACGTCGCGTCAGCGGCGATCGCGCCGGATTGATCTTCATCAAAAACCTCCCAGGAAACCGCCGCGTTTACGCGCGCGGAGGAATGGGAG
>CALLZL010000622.1 GCA_937859575.1 uncultured Chloroflexota bacterium | reverse complement strand
TGTTCTTCTGTTCTCCTGTTCTTCTGTTCTCCTGTTCTTCTGTTCTTCTGTTCTCCTGTTCATCTGTTCATCTGTTCTCCTGTTCTTCTGTTCTCCTGTTCATCTGTTCATCTGTTCTCCTGTTCATCTGTTCATCTGTTCTTCTGTTCATCTGTTCTTCTGTTCTTCTGTTCTTCTGTTCAAGGAGGCACGAGTGAAGATAACGGCAGTAAAGACCGCCGCAACTCGCGGCCATGGCATGCATCTATGGGTGCGAGGTGAGACCGACGAAGGGATCAGCGGCCTCGGGGAGTGCGTCCATGGCGGCCCACAGGCAATTGCGATCATTCACACGCTGCGCGAACACCTGATCGGGCGCGACCCATTTCAGATCGATGCGCTCTTCGAAGAACTGCGTCGCTCGTATGTCTTCGATGGCGGATTCGCCGGCGCGCTGATCACTGCCCTCACCGGAATCGAGATAGCACTGTGGGATCTAAAGGGTAAGGCGCTTAATACGCCGATCTACGAACTCATGGGTGGTAAATTCCGTGATGAGATCCGCGTCTATGCCGATTGCCAGGTCGAACCGGGAATGGATGCCGACCAGATTCGGCAGGTTGTCGAAGCCGTACGTGCCCGCGGATTCACCGCCCTCAAGATCGATGTTGATATCGGTGCCTACACCGGTAAACGTATCAATAGCACCGATCTGCTCTTCGACCGCTTCAACTATACCGCCGGCGAACGCGAACTCGAGCGGATGATTGAGCTTGTCGATATGGTGACCAGTGCTGCCGGTAAAGATATTGCGGTGGCGGCCGATGTGCATACGCGCCTTGATCTTCCGAGTGCCATCCGGTTGGCAAAAGCACTCGAGCCGTACCATCTGCTGTGGCTCGAAGAACCGGTACCGCCCGAAAATGTCGATGCTATGCTCGAAATTCGGCGTGCCACCAGTACGCCGATCTGTGCCGGCGAAAACCTCTATTTGCGCCATGGCTTCCGCGAACTGATCACCCGCCAGGCGGTGAGTGCAATCATGCCCGACATCCCCAAATGCGGTGGGCTTTCGGAATGCCGCAAGATCGCCAATTTGGCCGAGATCTACTACATGCCCTTTGCACCGCACAATGTTGCCTCGCCTATCGGAACCATGGCCTCGGCGCATGTCTGCGCCAGCATCCCAAACTTCCTGGTGCTCGAATTCCACTGGTTTCACCGCGACTACTGGTCGACGATTACCGATGGTGGCGATATCATCAAGAACGGCTCTATTACTATCCCCGATCGCCCCGGTATTGGCCTCGAATTGAACGAAGCAGTCGCCCGTGCCTATCAGTACCCCAATACGACCTGGTTTGCGTAGAGACGCCCCGATGGGGCGTTTCTACGGCGGGTCGGGGCGTCTCTACGGCAGCTTCGCTGCCGTAGAGACAGAAACCAAAGAGGAATAAATGAAAATCACACGTATTACACCAATCATGGCCGATGGAGTGCATCGCATCATCACTTTCGTCAAGATTGAAACCGATCAGCCGAGCCTTATCGGCTGGGGTGAAGCATCGCTGGAAACCAAACCCCGCGCCGTCGCCGGCTGTATCGAAGATATGGCACCCATGATCATCGGCCAGGATCCACTGCGTATCGAACACTGCTGGCAGATTCTCTACCGCGCCGGCTTCTGGCGGCTTGGCGTGATTGGGCTCTCGGCGCTCTCGGGGATCGACCAGGCACTGTGGGATATCAAGGGGAAAGAACTCGGCCGACCGGTGTACGAACTGCTTGGCGGCCGCGTGCGCGACACTGTGCGTATGTATACCCATGTTGGCGGCGATACTGCCGAGGCATTAGCACGCGATGCGCAGGAGAAGGTCGCCCATGGCTGGACGGCCGTCAAGACGGTGCCTGTGCCGATCACCCGCCCGGTCGATGGGCCGTGGGCGGTGCGGTATGCCGTCGAGCGTGTTCGTGCGCTGCGCGAGGCAGTTGGCCCGGATGTCGATGTGCTGCTCGATTTCCATGGCCGCCTTTCGCCACAGATGGCGATTCGCATCGGGGTTGCCCTCGATGAATATAACTGCCTGTTCTTCGAAGAGCCGGTACAGGCCGAAAACCCGGCCGCCATGGCCCCGGTGGCGCGCGCCCTTACCACCCCGATCGCTACCGGCGAACGTCTCTTTACTCGCTGGGGTTTCCGGGAACTACTCGAACATGGCGCGGCTAGCCTGCTGCAACCTGATCCATGCCATGCCGGTGGCATCAGCGAAGTCCGCAAGATCGCTACCATGGGCGAGGTGTACTACGCCGGATTGGCACCCCACAATCCGTATGGCCCGCTGGCGACGGCCGTGTGCGTACATCTGGCGCTCGCCTGCCCAAACTTTGTCATCCAGGAGATGATCGATCCGCAGTATGCCCCCGAGGCAACCAGCCTGGTGCACGATCCGCTGCCGGTCGTCGATGGTCATATTGCGCCGCCGACTCGGCCGGGGTTGGGCGTCGAGGTGGATGAAGCGGCATGTGCGCGGCGGCCACCCGATTTTGCCCATTTTGATCAACTCGGCAAACGCTACTATGGCGCATTTCATCCGGATGGCGCCGTTGCCGACTCATGAAGGAGTACTACCCATGCCCCACGAAGAGCAGATCATCAGTGTCGATCGCCTGCCGCGAGCAGATCTTACCCTGCCTATCAGCGGCAGAATCAGCCGCCCCGAACCGGCCCTGATCGAACAGATGCAAGCGGTCGGCAGCGCAACCGCGAGCGCCATGCTCCATAAAATGGGCGTGCGCCATACCTTTATGCATGGCCCGCTACCGCGTACCCCCGGCCGGCGTGTTGTCGGCCCGGCCGTCACACTGCAGTTTATGCCGCAGCGCGAAGATATCGCATCCGGCAGCGGTCAGGAGAATGCCGAGAAAGTGAGCGCACTCTGGGCGGTGTTCGAAACCATTGAACCGGGTGATATTCTGGTGGTACAGGCCTTCGCAGATCCATATACCGGATGCATGGGCGAGATGTTGACCACCTACTTCAAAGGCCGCGGCGGTGCCGGCATCGTCGTTGATGGCTGTGTGCGCGATTGGCCTCGCATCCGCGAGATTGATGTCCCGCTCTGGACAGTCGGCTTTACGCCGAATTATGCCTCGCAGGCAGGCCTCTTCCCCTGGGCCTATAATGTGCCGGTGGCTTGTGCACGTGTGCTGGTATTGCCGGGCGATATTGTGATCGCCGATGACGATGGTGCCGTGGTGGTGCCGGCACAGATCGCTCCTGAAGTGGCACGTGTCACCCGCGAACACGAGGAATGGGAGGAGTTCAGCCGCATCAAACTTGCCGCCGGCGGCGCATTGCGTACCTACTATCCGCTCAACGACGCCGGCTGGGCCGAATATCAGGCCTGGCGGCGCGAACAGGGCCGTGATCCGGTATAGCCAGCCAATGCCGCCGGTGCACCACGCCTACTACGCCGCTATTCGTGGATCGGCATAAGAAACAGGCGCTCCGCATATTCAATCGGCACCACGCCGCGCTGTGAGCGAGTGTACATCCAGATCGCAAAATATTCTTGCGGCGAATGCGCCGACTGCGGCACACAGAGCGAAACAGGCACACCAGTGCCGCCGGGGGTGCGGCAGTTAGGGGTATTGGTAGTGAAGGCGGCAAAGCGTACCGCGCCAACGCCGAACTGAATCGGTGGCAGTGTCAGGATCCGGTGCTGCACGGCAAGCCCGCTGCCTGCCACTACCAACCCACCAGCCAGCAGCAATATCAGCACACCAAGCAGACCAAGTTGTACACGCCGCAAACTCGTCATGCCGGCTCCTATCACACAGGTGTATGATACGAAAGGCTTCCAGCGACGTCAACGACAATCCAGAAGTGCTTATGCATTCTCGTCAGGCCATGTGGTCGCTCTTGCCGCCATGATCCTCGCGCCTGGCATGCCATCCTGAGCCGCAGCGTGGCCAAGGATCTCTTCGCGTGAAGGGACGACCGTCGTGCTGGCCCGCTCATCCAATCGATGCGTCGCTGCGCTCAGCATGACCGCCCGCATCCCCTGGCCGGGGCAGTGAGGCTGTATAACGGTTTGACGCACTCGGCACGATCTTCTATCATGCACAATATGCGAATTGCAATCACCGGTGCCGCCGGGCAACTCGGCCGCGCCCTTCAGGCGGCACTTGCCGACCGGCACGATCTGGTGCTCCTGACACATAACGATATCGAACTTGCCGCGCCGGCTGCGATCAGCCAGATCGCGGCGACTGCTGCTGATCTTGTGATCCATAGCGCCGCCTATACCAATGTCGATGGGTGTGCCCGCGATCCGGAACGCGCCTACCGCGCCAATGCTCTTGGCACGCGTTATGTGGCGCTCGGTTGCCGCCGCATGAATGCCGCTCTTGTCTATATCAGCACCAACGAGGTCTTCGATGGTGCGGCTGCACATCCCTACTTCGAGTATGATCAGCCGGCACCGATCAATGCCTATGGCCGGTCGAAATATGCCGGCGAACAGGCTGTGCGCGAGCTGGTGCCGCAGCACTATATCGCACGCGTTGCCTGGCTCTTCGGTGGTGAACGTAACTTCGTACGTACCGTGCTGCGCCTGGCCTCCGAACACAATGAAATCGCCATGGTGGCCGACGAAATCGGCAGCCCGACCTACACTGCCGATGCGGCGGCGGCCATCGCAGCGCTGATCGAACAACCGATCTACGGCACCTACCATATTGTGAATAGCGGTGCATGTTCGCGCTATGAGTTCGCCCGCGCAATCCTCCAACACACGGGCCTTGGCCATGTTGCGCTCCGGCCTATTACCCTGGCCGATTTTAAGCGCGATAGCATGGTGCCGCCACATACGCCGTTACACAATATCGCGGCTGCCGATCTGGGTGTTCGGCTGCGCGATTGGCAAGCCGCCCTTGCGGCCTATCTGGCAACTATTCACGCATGATCGACATCATCATTCCTAACTATAACGGTGCCGCGCATCTGCCGACATGCCTCGATGCATTGCGCCGCCAGACACGCCGCGATTTCGTGGTTGTGGTCGTCGATGACGCCTCGACCGACGAATCGTGCGAACTGTTGGCCCGCAGTTACCCCGAAGTCCAGGTGCTGGCTATGGCACGCAACGCCGGCTTTACGGCTGCTGTGAATACAGCCATCGATGCTACCGGCGGCGAATATGTTGTGTTGCTCAACAACGATACCGAAGCTGATCCGCACTGGCTCGAATATCTGATCGGAACCCTCGAACGCTACCCCGGCTATGCATTTGCCGCCAGTAAACTGCTGCTCTTCGATCAGCGTCATATCATCCATTCGGCCGGCGATTTCTACCGGGCCGATGGCATCCCCGGCAACCGTGGTGTCTGGCAGCACGATACCGGCCAGTATGATGCCCTTGCAGAGGTCTTCGGCCCATGCGCCGGTGCCGCCGCATACCGTCGATCGGCGCTTGAGGCGCTGGCAGAAGATGGCCGCGTGCTCGATGAAGCATTGGTGATGTATTGTGAAGATGTTGATCTGAATGTGCGGGCTCGCTTGTATGGTATGCGGACGCTCTTCGTGCCGCAGGCGATCGTCTATCATCGGTTGAGCGCCACCGGCGGTGGGGCATTGGCCAGCTACTATTGCGGTCGCAACTTTATGCTCGTCTGGGCTAAGAATATGCCAGATCGGCTGGTGCGCATCCATTTGCCGCAGTTTCTCCGTCGGCAGGTGCAACTTGCGCTCGAATCGCTCTGGCATAGCCGTGAACCGGCAGCCCGTGCGCGTCTACGCGGCCAGCTTGCGGGGTTGCGTGCGCTGCCACGCTTTGTGATGCGGCGCACACACCACGACGAACAGGCGGCCAGCCGGCTGGCGCAGAGCCTTTCCGACTAACTGCCGTCAATCGCGGTAACCTGCATTGCCCGCATGCGGTTCTGCCGCCTCTACCAGCACTATTAAAGGAATGTGTAGCAGTGACAACCATCCCCGCCGCGCCGGTGCTCTCGATCGTCATCCCGGCCTACAACGAAGAACGCCGGCTGCCGCGTACGCTCGAATCTATACTGGCATACCTTGCCGAACAGCACGACCCTGCCGAAGTCATTGTTGCCGATGACGGGAGCAGCGATACTACTGCAGCACTCGTCACTGCACTCATGGCGCGGCATGCCAATCTGTTCTTGTTGCAGCTCGATCATCGCGGCAAGGGGTATGCCGTGCGGGCCGGGGCACTTGCATCTCGTGGCGAGTATCTGCTGCTCTGCGACGCCGATCTGGCGGTACCGCTCGAAGAGTGGCCACGGCTGCGGCAGTTCCTTGAAGAAGGGTACGATATCGCGATCGGTTCGCGTGAAGGGCTTGGGGCACGGCGCATCGGCGAACCATGGCATCGCCATGTGATGGGGCGCATCTTCAATCTGATCGTGCGTATGGTCGCCGTCGGCCATTTTCAGGATACCCAGTGTGGTTTCAAAGCCCTGCGCCGCAGCACAGCCCGCGATCTCTTCCACCGGGTGCGCATCTATGGCGACGAAGCCCCGATCGTTGAAGGTGCCGCTGTCACCGCCTATGATGTCGAACTACTCTACCTGGCCGTGCGCTGCGGCTACCGGGTTGCCGAAGTTCCGGTGCAGTGGTCGTATGGTGAAGAGACCAAGGTCAGCGCACTGCGCGATTCGTGGCGCAATCTGCGGGATGTGCTGACGGTTCGCTGGTATGCGCTCCGAGGCGAATATCGCTCGACGCTTCCAACCACCGAAGAACGCGATAGACCGTCGGCCTAGCCGGGCTATGTTGCGGGAAGACACCACAGATGCACGGCTCGGGGCGACACGCGGGCTTGGCGGATGGGGCGTGTCTGCGGTCGCGAGGGAATGAGCAGAGTGGATATGCTATAATTATGCACACATGCTCGGTGACGATATGACGATACGGGTAGGCTCAGTATCATACTGAGGTAGAAGCACGCCCTGCCTATCGCATACACCTGGAGGTTCTGTGTCGCTTTATACACCAGAAGGCACACCGCCGGTACTTACCGGAGCCATGGCACGCATCGAACGTCGTCTGCCGCATTCGGGTGAAGTGATAGTGCGGGTCGGGCAACGTGTCGAACCGGATGAAGTGATTGCACGAGCCTATCTGCCCGGTGCGGTGCATATCGTCAATGTCGCCCGCGAATTGATGATTGCGCCGGCGCAGGTGGTGCGAGCGGTGCACCACGAGATCGGCGCAGCCGTCGAGGCAGGTGCTGTTCTGGCACGATCAGGCCGGATCGGCGGGCGCACCTGTAGCTCCCCAGTGTTCGGCAAGCTAGTTGCAATCGATGGTGAAACCGGCTATGTCACGATTATTGCCGATCCGGCACGCTACGAGATCGAGGCTAATATTCGCGGCATTGTCATGGAGGTCATCCCCTATATTGGTGTGCTGATCGAAACCCCGGCCGCACAGGTATATGGCGCCTTCGGGATCGGCAACGAAAGCGCTGGCGTCTTGCGTTTGCTGGTGACCGACCCGGCCGAACCGATCCTCCCCGAAATGCTGAATACCCGTAGCGCCTATGCGATCATCATCGGTGGGAGCGGTATTTCGGCTGCCGCACTGCAACGCGCCGTCGCCGAACAGGTGCGCGGTGTGATCGTCGGCAGTATCGATGAAGCCGAATTACGTGCCTTCCTTGGCATGCGCTCGATCGATGCCTGGCGTACAGGCACCCACTCGTGGCGGTTCCCCCGCGAGGCTGGTCAGCCGCCACTGACGATTGTCGTCACCGAAGGGTTTGGCGATGCACCGATGTCGCTGCCGATCTTCGAACTGCTTGCCTCGCATGATCGCCAGGAAGCACTGATCGAGGGTATGACCTTGCTCCGCCGGCCATTGCGCCGGCCACGGATCGTCATTCCGCTCTCGGCTCGTACACAGGGCATCCAGATCGATCCGCCGCGCCCACCGCTACGCCCCGGCGCCACCGTGCGTCTGCTGGATCCGCAGCATCTTGGCACCATTGCCCGAGTGCAGTCGATTTCCGCTACTCCAACTCGCCTTCCTTCGCGTCTGCGAGTGCCGTCGCTTACTGTTGCTCTCGAAGATGGTACAACCCTGGTGTTGCCGCAACAGACGGTCGAGGTACTTGCATAAGCTATGCTATCGAGTAGGCATATGACGAGTACGATCAATGGAACCAACAAAGCACCACATCCGGCACCGCGTATTCTGGTTGTCGATGACGAACAGTCGGTTTGTGATGTCTGTACTCGTACGCTGACGCGCTGCGGTTATGATGTGGTGGCTACAACGAATCCCAATGCAGCCGTCGGTATGCTCCAGCGTACACCGATGTTCGACTTGTTGCTGACCGATATCAAGATGCCGCAGATGAGCGGCCTTGAGCTGGCGCAAATTGCCCGCGATCATGATCCGGCCATAGCAATCATCATCATGACCGGCTATGCATCGGTAGAACATCTGCATATGTCGGTGCAACGCGGGGTGGCCGATTTCCTTTCCAAACCGTTCGAGATCGAATACCTGCGCCTCGCCGTCGATCAGGCGCTCCACAAACGTTCGCTGCTCCAGGATAACCTGCGCCTGCAAACCCTCGAACAACTGTTGGCATCGAGTGAAGCGTTAAACCGCTCGCTTGATCTAGCCCAGTTTGCCGAGGTATTACTGCGGGTGTCGCTCATCCAGGCCGGCTGCCGTGCGGCCTTCTTGATCCTCCCCGAAACTGCACCGCATATCACGCAGACCGCCTCATCAAGTGATGCGGTCGTGCACGAAGCCGGTCGCCTGCTGGCTATGCGTAGCCTGAATGAACAGCGACCGATTGTCGCAGCTCACGAGGCTTTCGGTGAATATCAGGATCAGCCACTTGGCTACGCCCTTGCCGTGCCGCTCCGCTCGCAGGGCGAGGTCAGCGGTGTCTTGTTGTTGTGCGATACTCAGCCCGGCCTGTTGCTCCCCGGTGTGCAAGAGGGCATGATGTTGCTTGCCAATCACGCCGGCGGTGCATTGCGCAATGCTGCGCTCTATAGCCAGCTCGATGAAGCCTACCAGCGCCTGCAGGATCTCGATAAGATGAAGAGCGAATTCATCTCGATTGCATCGCACGAACTGCGAACACCACTCTCGATTGTGCTTGGGTATTCCAGTATGCTGCGTGATCAACTCGCCGACGAGCAGTATGATTATATGCAGCGGATCCTGGAAAGTGCCCAACGTATCAAATATCTGGTTGACGATATGGTGAGTCTGCGCCATATCGAAACAGGCGAAGCACAACTGCACCTTGATCTGGTGGCGATTCCGGAACTGATCAATGAAACACTCGGACAGTTCCGCTCGATTGCCGCCGGTAGGCAGCACACGCTGAGCTTCGAACACCCGAGTCGTACCATCAACTGCCTGTGCGACCGTGAGAAGATCGCACTGGTGCTCAAACATCTGATTGCCAATGCGATCAAATTCACCCCCGAAGGAGGCCGCATTACCGTCCTGGTAACGATCGAAGAATCGAACGCGATCAAGGCGGCCCTACCCCAGCAGCATGGCTCACCTCACACCGGCGATCCCTGGCTCGTGATTGCCGTCCGTGATACCGGTATCGGTATCGCCAAACACGAGCAGACGCGCATTTTCGACCGCTTCTATCAGGCGGCGGATTCGCTCACCCGCGATCATGGTGGCATCGGCCTCGGCCTCGCGCTCGTGCGTGAGCTTGTTTCATCGCATGGTGGTGTGGTCTGGGTCGATAGTCGCCCTACCGAGGGAAGCACCTTCAGCTTTGCCGTACCGTTTCGTCATTCTTTTGTTGCCGAACCGCGCAGTATTACGACCTGACATGTTGCTAAAGATACAGTACACTACATTCAGTGGTTTCGTGTGGTGAAAGGTTCTGGCGACCCATGGCACATCGATTGCTGATTGTCCCAGGTGATAGTGATGAATTGCGCGGCCTGGCCGAACACCTGACCGGTGGTGTGGCAACGCAAGTGTTCGAGAGCGCCAATGATGCCCTCTGGGAAGTGCGCAACAGCCCGCCCGACGCAATTATCGCCAATGTACAGCTCGACGGGATGAGCGGCCTCGATATTGCCGAGATTCTGCCCAACTTTGGTGTCGATACCCGCGTGCTGCTCTGGAGCCGCACCGGCGATCTGGCTGCCGCCCAGCAAGCCGCAAGCCTGGGTGTCTATCGCTACCTGAGTGGCCAGGCATCAACCGACGATCTGCACGATGCGGTTCACACGGCGCTGCGCGATGTACCGGTTCCGGTTGCGCCTGCCGAACCAGCCGCCGCCGAGCCGGTTACGCCTGCCGAGCCGGTTGCGCCTGCCGAACCGCCGAACCGCCGAGCACCCGAACGCGCCGGGCGCACACTCGCTGCCCGTGCAGCCCGCGACCGCACAGAACAACCGGCCGCAACACCGCCTGCCGAGCCGGCGGCCCCCGCACCGGCTCCCGCCGAACGACCCTTTCCGCGGCGGCGCGATGGTGGTGCCCTGGTACTGACCCCTGAAGATCTGCATCAGATCCGCCTGCGCATGGAATCGCTCGACCGTGATGTCGGCTCACGCTGCATCCTGCTCGCCGATCGCGCCGGCATGGTTCTGGCCGAAACCGGCCATAGCCAGGGCCTGCCCACCATGGTGCTCTTGCCGTTGCTCTCGACAAGCTTCTCGACGGCAGGCCAGATCACGCAGATGCTCAACGAAAAAGAATCCTCGGCACTCTATGTCCACGAAGGCACGCGTTTTGATCTCTACTGCTTTGATGTGATGCAGCGCTTTATGCTGGTGATCGTCTTCGAAAAGAGTGCAACCTCCGCAAAGATTGGTTCGGTCTGGGTGTATGCCAAACGAGCCATCCGCGACATCCAACAACTCCTTAAATAGATCGCGCAGCGCCCCGGCTGCGTATATGCTGTATTGGTAGCGATCTACCACACCCCATGTTACCCCGCGCCACTGCGCTGCGCGGGGTGGCTTCGTGGAACGAAAAACCGGTGGAGTGACGGCGATCCGAGGCCATGCGTCGCGCCTGCGGCGCTCAGCATCACAGCGGAATCGGCGGTGAACCACGGCTCAGAATAACCGGTTGTGGCGGTTTGCACATTCTAGATGGCTATGCTATACTCGCCGCGTCTGTATGGCTACCTAATCCACAATGTTGTGAAATGCGCGATTCAACCTCATAATTGCAGGTTGAATTTTTATGCCTCTCATGGTACACTGCTTGTGAAAGAGTTCGCAAAGTTAAAGGGGGGGTGGCGATGCGTAATCGCATCCTGATCATCCTGGGTGTCATGCTTCTGGTCGGCATTGCACTCTACGCGATCGGGATCCGCTCGACAAAGCTGCACATCTCGGTTGTCGCTGAGCCGCTCATCTGTATTGGCGGCACGCGGGCAAGCCTCGAACAGTGCGCGAGTGGGTTCCCATTCACCAACGGCCTGCTGACGACCTTCATCATTGATGTATTGTTGCTGCTGACGACGATCTTCGCCGTGCGCAACATGCAGCTCATCCCGCGCGGTATCCAGAATACCGTCGAAGCAATCGTCGAAGGATTCTACAATTTCGCTCAGGGTGTCGATCGAAAGAATGTGGCCAAGTTCTTCCCGTTCTGCGCCACGGTCTTCTTCTTTGTACTGTATGCGAATCTGTTCGGCCTGATCCCGGGTGTCGGCAGTATTGGTTCGTGTGTTACGGCACCCCACTCCGAAGCATCGGTCGGCCGCCCGATCGCCGATGTCGCCCCCATGGCCGAAGAGACCGGTGCGCCCGATTTCTTTGCGGCCTGGCCGTTGGCCTGCCCTTCGGGTACCACACTCGTGCCGTACTTCCGCTCACCAAGTGCTGATCTCAACAACACGCTGGCGTTCGCGCTGATCTCGGTGTTCCTGGTGCAGGTCTTCGGCTTCCAGGCGTTGGGGCTCGGCTATCTCGTCAAGTTCTTCAACTTCCGCGAGGGCGGGATGGGCTTCTTCCTCGGCATTCTCGAACTCATCTCAGAGGTCGTGCGCATCATCTCATTTGCCTTCCGACTTTTTGGCAACATTTTTGCGGGCGAGGTTATTCTGGTTGTGATGGCATTCCTCTTCCCGTATCTGTTGCCGGCACCGTTCTATGCATTCGAAATCTTTGTGGCCGTGATGCAGGCGATCGTTTTTGCCGTGCTTTCGCTGGTCTTCATGTCGCTTGCGACACAGGCGCATGGCGGTGGGCACGACGAACAGCATGCCGGATCGGCAAGCCACTAAAAATGCAAGCACACGGTGCATGCCATACCCGTATCATCCGTTACGGTCTTTTAAGAACCGGTGAACACACTCTTTTCAAGGAGGAGAACAAGTCATGACTGACGAAGGGGCGCGCATGATCGCTATGGCGCTGGCTGTAGGGCTCGGCGCAGTTGGGCCAGGCGCAGGGATCGGGATCATCTTCAATGGTGCGCTGCAGGCAATGGGGCGAAACCCCGAGGCCGAAGGCATGCTGCGGACCTACATGTTCCTTGGCTTCGCACTTGCCGAATCGCTGTTCATCTTCGGTCTGGTCGTTGGTCTGCTGATCGGCTTCAACATCATCTAGTTCGCTCGCGCCCCGCGCGGGCTCGATGAGGAGCACAACATTGGAACAGTTAGGAATCAACTGGGGCCTGCTCATCGCGCAGATCTTCAACGTCGCACTGATCATCTGGTTGCTGACGCGCTTCCTGTATCAGCCGATCTTGAAGATGCTGAATGATCGCACACTGCGCATTCAGGAAAGCCTGAGCGAAGCCGATAGAGTCAAGGAACAGCTTGCCGGCGCCACGCGCGACTACGAGTCGGAGCTGGCCAAGGCACGCCAGGAGGCTGCCGCGATATTGGCACAGGCACAGGAGCGTGCCAAGGTGCAAGAGGCGGAGATCATTGCCCAGGCACGCCAGGAGGCCGACCGCATCCGCCGCGATGCACGCGATCAGCTTGATCGCGAACGCGAGCAGATGCTGCGCGATCTCAAGGGCCAGATGGCCGAACTCGTGACGATCACCGCGTCGCGGGTCTTGGGAGCCGAGCTGCAGGGCAAGCACGATACACTGATCGAAGAGTCGCTCGCAAACCTGGGGCGGAACAATTAGCACATGGCGTGATTGCCGCCCCGGATCCGCGGCCCACCCCCTGTGCAGGAGGTACAACTGTGACAACAGGTGATGCCCAGGTCGCCGCTCGCGCACTCTATGATGTCCTGACGCAGGGTGCCCTGACGGCACTGCGTCATGCCGAAACGACTCTGAGCGGTATCGACGGTGAGCAACGCGGCCAACGGCTTGTGGCGGCGCTCCCGGCCGAAACGCCGCGCGAGGTTCGGAATCTGCTCGCCACACTGGCCGAGCAGGGGGCGATCGAGCAGCTTCCGGCGGTGATCAAAGCGTTTGAACGGTTTCTTGGTGCCGGTGACGCACCTGTGCTGGATGGCGATATCATCAGCGCGGTTGAGCTTGACGAAAGCCAGCGCGCCCGGATAACCGCCGATCTTAAGCAGCGTTATGGCGATCAACTGGTGCTGAGTTTTAGCGTCGATGCGGCGCTGATTGGCGGCCTGATCATTCGTGTTGGCGATCAGGTGCTTGATAACAGCCTGCGTACGCGCCTCAGCGCGGTGCAGCGCAATATGGTCGTGAGTTAATAGCGAAGATAAAGAGGTGCCGGCGATGGCCGTTGCAACACAGGAACTCTACGAGCGCCTGCTGAAAAGCATACAGGAAGGTGTCGACCTGCGCCCGCGCATGGTGAACGTCGGCACTGTGACGGCCGTCAGCGACGGCGTCGCCCGGATCAGCGGGCTCGAACAGGCGATGGTCTCCGAATTGCTCGAATTCCCGGTTAAGGCCGGGCGCAGCGAAGCGGTGTATGGGATCGCACTGAACCTTGAGCGCGATTCAGTGAGCGCGATTATTCTCGGTGATTACCTCAGTATCTCCGAAGGCGATCAGGTTAATTCGACCGGGCGGATCATTTCGGTGCCGGTTGGCCAATCGCTGGTGGGCCGAGTCGTGAATGCTCTTGGCCAGCCGATCGATGGTAAAGGCCCGATCGACTCACAGGTCCTGCGGCCGATCGAGCGTATCGCTCCCGGCGTGATGAACCGGAAGTCGGTCGATACCCCGGTACAAACGGGTATTGTCGCAATTGATGCGATGATCCCGATCGGCCGCGGCCAGCGTGAGCTGATCATTGGCGACCGCCAGACGGGGAAGACGGCGGTGGCGGTCGATACGATCATCAACCAGAAGGGCAAGAAGATGGTCTGCATTTATGTAGCCATCGGTCAGAAACGTGCCCAGGTTGCTCAGATCGTCGGGACGCTCGAACAGGCCGGTGCGATGGAGTATACGACGGTTGTGGCGGCAACTGCCTCCGAATCGGCGGCGCTGCAGTATATCGCCCCCTACACCGGCTGCGCGATCGGCGAAGAGATGATGGAAAATGGCGTGATGATCGACGGCGAGTTGGTTCGCGATGCGCTGATCATCTACGACGACCTTAGCAAGCATGCCCAGGCCTACCGCCAGGTGTCGCTGCTGCTTCGCCGCCCGCCGGGTCGCGAAGCCTACCCCGGCGATGTCTTCTATCTGCACTCGCGGCTGCTCGAACGTGCCGCACGCCTGAATGAAGAAAGTGGCGGCGGTTCGCTGACCGCACTCCCGGTTATCGAGACACAGGCCAACGACGTGTCGGCCTATATCCCGACCAATGTTATTTCGATCACCGATGGCCAGATCTACCTCGAGACCGACCTGTTCAATGCCGGTATTCGCCCGGCGCTGAATGTGGGTATCTCGGTATCGCGCGTCGGTGGTGCGGCGCAGACACGAGCCATGCGCTCGGTGTCGGATCGCTTGAAGCTCGATATGTCGCAGTATCGCGATCTGGCGGCTTTTGCCCAGTTTGCCTCGGATCTTGACGCAACCACACGCGCCCAGATCGAGCGCGGCCAGCGGTTGCAGGAAGTGCTTAAGCAGCCGCAGTTCCAACCCATGCCGCTCGAAGAGCAAGTTGCCATCCTGTTCGCCTCGATCAATGGCTATGTTGATGATGTTCCACCTAGCCAGATCGCCCGTTGGAAGGAAGATCTGCTGCAGTATCTGCGCACGGCGCACCCGGATGTGCTCAAGGGCATCTACGACAATCGGCTTGATCGCAAGTTTCCACCGGAAGATGTACGCACTGCGCTTGAAAACGCGCTCAAGGAATTCAATCAGACGAGTAGCTACTCGGAGTGAGGTTGAGACGTGCCAAGCACACGAGAAATACGGCGGCGCATTCGCTCGGTCAAGAACCTGGCGCAGATCACCCGCGCCATGGAGATGGTCTCGGCATCGAAGATGCGGCGTGCCCAGCGCAATGTGCTCGCAACACGCCCCTACGCCGACCGCATGCTCGATGTGATGGGCGAACTGACTTCGCGCGCCGTTTCACGCACTGGAACACTGCTTGAAGTCCGCGAGAATGTGCGGGCGGTTGCGGTGATCTTTATCACCCCCGACCGAGGGCTTGCCGGTAGCCTGGTGACGAATGTGCTGCGGCGTGGCAGCCGTTTCATCCTTGATGAACGGCAGCGTGGCCGCAATATCTATACCATGGCTGTTGGTAAGAAGGGGCGCGATTTCCTGGCTCGTACCGGCCAGGAACTGGCTGCCGAAGTGACAAAGCTCGGCGATTACCCGCGGCTCGCCGATATTCTCGGCGTTGCCACCAACATGATCGATGGCTTTCTGGCCGGGCGCTTCGATGAGGCGCACGTCGTCTATAGTCAGTTTGTCAATACGCTGGTACAGCGGCCGGTGATCAAGCGCATTCTGCCGGTCGAGGCACCTGCCGATCCAACCGGCGCGTCGTTCGATTACACCTATGAGCCCGACCGCGACGATGTGCTGCGTGAATTGTTGCCACGCTTCGTCGAAGTGCAGCTCTACCAGGCTGTGCTTGAATCGATTGCAAGTGAACATAGTGCACGCATGGTTGCCATGCGGAATGCGACCGACAACGCCAAAGAGCTCCAGCGCGATCTGACGTTGTCGTATAACAAGACACGCCAGGCAAATATCACCAAAGAGGTCAGCGAGATTGCATCGGGTGCGGCGGCGCTGGCGGAATAACACCCACAACGCGAGAGCGGCGGTATTACGCCCATAAGGAGGAGCTATGGCCGGGGCAACTGGCGAACTTACCGATATTATCGGCGTCGTCGTGAATGCAAAATTCCCAGAAGACGCGACGCCGGCGATCTATAACGCGATTGAGATCCCACTTGATGGTGGTGGCCGCCTGGTGGCCGAAGTGCAGCAGCACCTCGGTAATGGCTATGTCAAGGCGGTTGCCATGAGCACGACCGATGGTTTGCGCCGTGGTGCCACAGCGGTTGATACCGGCCGCCCGATTGCTGTTCCGGTCGGCCCAAATACGCTCGGGCGTGTCTTCAATGTGCTTGGCGACCCGATCGATACCGATGCGCCGGTGGATGCCAGCGAGTATCGGCCGATCCACCAGTTGCCGCCCTCCCTTGAAGAACAGTCGACCCAGGCACAGATCTTCGAGACCGGTATCAAGGTGATCGACCTGATCGCACCGTTTACGCGTGGCGGCAAGACGGGTATCTTCGGTGGTGCCGGTGTGGGCAAGACGGTCGTGATCCAGGAACTGATCGCCAATATCGCCAAAGAGCAATCGGGCTACTCGGTGTTTGCCGGTGTCGGTGAGCGCTCACGCGAAGGCAACGACCTGATCCACGAAATGCAGGATGCCCGTATCGATGGCCAGACGACCGTGTTCGATAAAACGGTGATGGTGTTCGGCCAGATGAATGAACCGCCCGGCGCCCGCCTGCGGGTCGCGCTGAGCGCACTCACAATGGCTGAATACTTCCGCGATGAAGGGCGCGACGTACTGCTCTTCGTCGATAATATCTTCCGCTTTGTGCAGGCCGGTTCGGAGGTCTCGGCGCTCCTTGGGCGCATGCCGTCGCAGGTGGGGTATCAGCCGACCCTCGGCACCGAGATGGGCGAGCTGCAGGAACGGATTACATCCACCAAGAAGGGCTCGATCACCTCGATGCAGGCGGTCTATGTGCCGGCCGACGACTATACCGACCCGGCTCCGGCCACGACTTTTGCGCATCTTGATGCGACGATCTCGCTTGAGCGCAGTATTGCCTCGAAGGGGATCTATCCGGCGGTTGATCCATTGGCGTCAACGAGCCGTATTCTCGATCCGAATATCGTCGGCGAAGAGCACTACCGCGTGGCACGTGAAGTTCAGCGGGTGCTGCAGCGCTATAAAGATCTGCAGGATATTATCGCCATTCTGGGTGTCGAAGAGCTTTCCGACGAAGACAAGCTGACGGTGTCGCGGGCGCGCAAGATCGAGCGCTTCTTCTCGCAGCCGTTCACGGTGGCGCAGCAGTTTACCGGCCGTGCCGGCAAATACGTGGCAATTGCCGAAACGGTGAAGAGTTTTGCCCGCCTGCTCGATGGCGAGGTTGATCATATTCCCGAGCAGTTCTTCCTGCTGCAGGGCGGCCTCGACGAGGTTGTCTCGTCGTATGAAGCAGCTCAGAAGTAAGGGCCTTGCTTCACAAGGCGGTAGTGCTGCTGCCGCCTTGTGAAGCTGATCTCCTTCACGATCATCTTTTGTGTTGCCGGCATATGGTCAGCAGCTGGCCGACGACATAAAGAAAGAGGCGCATTATGCCGATTCATCTTGAAATTGTGACAGCCGAGCGCGTCGTTCTCTCGGATGAAGTCGATCAGATCAACGCACCGACCAAAGATGGGCGGATCGGCATTCTGCCACGGCACATGCCGCTGCTGACGATCCTTGATGTTGGTGAGCTCGATATCATCAAGAATGGCGAAGTTACGGCATTTGCCGTGACCGGCGGCTTTATGGAAGTATTGCCGACGCGAGTGACGATCCTGGCCGATGCGGCGGATCGAGCTGATGAAATCGACGAAGCGCGTGCCGAAGAAGCGCGCCGCCGTGCCGAGGCGTTATTGTCGCAGCGCCGCAGCGACCAGGAGATGGCCTTGGCCGAAGCAGAATTGCGCAAGGCACTGATCCAGCTCAAGGTCGCCGCCCTCAAAAACCTCAAACAGCGCAACCAGTAGCGCATACGCCCGGCAGATCGCAATCCCGGGCATCAGGGATAACACGGATACACTATGGCGCGTAAGATCGGAATCGACCTCGGTACTGCGAATGTGCTCGTCTATGTCAAAGGGCGTGGCATTGTCCTCTCCGAGCCCTCTGTCGTTGCTGTCTCCACCCGAGATAACCGGATCAAGGCGGTTGGTGCCGATGCACTGGCCATGCTTGGCCGCGAGCCCGAGAGTATCGAGGTAATACGCCCGCTGCGTAATGGCGTGATCGCTGATTACGATATTACCGAGGCGATGCTCAAGTACTTTATTCGCAAGGCAAGCGGCCCGGTGAATATCAGCAAGCCCGAGGTCATGATCTGTATTCCGGCCGGCGTGACGACGGTCGAGATGCGGGCCGTGCGCCAGGCGGCGCTGACGGCCGGTGCGCGGGTAGCGTATCTGATCCGCGAACCGCTGGCGGCCGCGATTGGTGCCAATATTCCAGTGGCCCAGCCTTCCGGCAATCTGATCATCGACATTGGCGGCGGCACAACCGAAGTGGCAGTGATTTCACTCAACGATATTGTTGTCAGCCATTCGGTGCGTGTTGGCGGTAATAAGTTCGATGAAACGATCGCCAGTTATATCAAGCGCAAATACAATGTGCTGATTGGTGAACGTACCGCCGAGAGTATCAAGATCGAAATCGGAGCCGCACTGCCGCTCGAACGCCCACTGACGATGCAGGTACGCGGTCGCGATCAGGTGGCCGGCCTGCCGCGTACGATCGAGATCAATTCGAATGAAATCACCGAAGCGATCCAGGAACCGCTCGAAGCCGTGCTCAATACTGTGCGTATGGTGCTCGCCGATACCCCACCTGAGCTGTCGTCGGATATCATCGATAAAGGGATGATCATGACCGGCGGCGGTTCGATGTTGCGCCGGATTAATGAACTGTTGACCGAAGTGACAGGTGTGCCGTGCTATGTGGCCGATCAGCCGGCCAATTGTGTCGCGATCGGTACCGGCCTGGCGCTTGAATATATCGAAATCCTGCGCGATAGCCTCAGCGGCGATGATCTTCATTAGCATGCCGGCATGCAGCTACATTCGCTCAACCGATGCGGCTGCATGCTGGCATCTTGCGCCTGAACCATGCAACAGAAACTAAACCCGCCCGCCGCCGGCCTGGTGCTCGAAATCGGTAGCGGCGACAACCCGCATCCGCGTTCTGATGTGCTTGTCGATCGCTTTCTTGGCTCCGACAATCGCGAACGTGGCGGCGATCTGGTGGTTGATCGGCCGTTTGTGGTGGCCGATGCGCACCATCTACCGTTCCGCGATGGGGTGTTTTCGTACGCTATCTGTTCGCACATCCTCGAACACATGGATGATCCACAGCAGTTTGCCCGCGAGCTGGTGCGCGTCAGTGCCGCCGGCTACATCCAGAGCCCTTCCGAGATCGCCGAGCGCCTCTTCCACTGGTCATTTCACCGCTGGTATGTCAACCTCGAAGGCGAGACGCTTGTGCTGCACCCCAAAGAGCCGCAGGAGCCGTTCGGCGAGCTTTTTGACTATCTGTATGAATATAATCCGGCCTATTACTACTTCCAGCGTAGCATGCCGGATCTCTTCTGGGTTGAACGCGAATGGCACGGCGAACTGCGTGTTGAGGTTCGTACCGAATCGCCGCTGCCGCTGCGCGACCCGCAGGCATTGCGTGCCCTGGCCATGCCGCGCCTCGGTATTCCCGATCTGATCAAGCTCTTTGTTGCCGCGCTTGCTGGACGCCTCTTCCGCAGCGAGACACGCGCCCGGCTACGGACGCTCTTCCGTCGCAGTTATGTGTGACAGCCGCATCCTAACCGTGCATTTGCTGAAGCCCGGTAAGCAAACCACCGTTACCTATCAGGGGGAAGTGCTGCAAGCGTCGAGCGATTATGTGTTGCTGCGTGCGATCTGGGATCGCGCCCCGCTCGACCTGGGGTATGTGCGCTTCGAAACCGGCGATCATTTTCTTGAGCATTTTTATGCCGATCGCTGGTACAACATCTTCGAACTACGCAGCCCAACCGGCCGGCTCAAAGGGTGGTACTGCAATATCACCCGGCCAGCCCAGATCGATACCGCGACCGTCGTGTCGGAAGATCTTGAAATCGACCTGTTTGTCACCCCTGATCGGCAGCTGCTCCGCCTTGATGTCGATGAGTTTGAGGCGCGTGGCCTGGCGGCGAGTGAACCCGCCGCCTATGCCGCCGCCTATGCCGCGCTCGATGAGCTTGAACAACTCGCCCGCGCCGGCCAGCCACCCTTCAGCAGCACTCAGGGCTGATCGCC
>CALLZL010000621.1 GCA_937859575.1 uncultured Chloroflexota bacterium | reverse complement strand
ATCACGAGTGCGTCGAACTGTGGTGCCACAGTTGTCGGTGCGGTTCCAAGCGGCGTTCCCAACAGGGCGGCGGCCCCTGCTGCGCTGCCAAGCGCAATCAGCAGCGTCGTGTCATCGGCTGCCGCCTGGCGCGCTGCTGCAACTGCTGCCTGGGTGATTCCCGCCCCCGGGCTACCGGTAAGGATGAGGAGTGTCATAGGTTGTGCATGGGCGAGCGAACTCGGCTCCTGATACTTGTGCGGCGTACGCATGGGTTACCCCTATGTATACCACATCCAGGCTGATCTGCATATGTCTGAAGTCTTCCCCACAGGGCTGATGCAAAGTTCGCAGGGCTGCAGGCTCCCGCTGGCAGGATTTTGCAGCAGCCCGGCTTCCTCCCATTCCACGAAGAGCTGTATCGCTGCACGCGGCATGACATAGCGGCCATGCCCGACCTGGGTACTTTTTTCGCCTTGCATGCACGGAACGGGGCGAGTATACTCGCTGCGTACACATCGCCGGTCTATAGATGAGGAAGATATGAGCGATCTGGTCGGCCGCAATCTTGGTGCCTATCGGATTGTCGAGCAACTTGGCGTCGGTGGCATGGCAACTGTTTTCAAAGCTTACCAGCCGGCGATGGATCGCTATGTTGCGATCAAAGTGCTGCCGCAGCATCTTGCCAACGACCCGAGTTTTCGGGCACGGTTTGATCGTGAGGCACGCATCATCGCTCGCCTCGAACATCGCCATATCTTGCCGGTCTATGATGTGGGCGATGCAGATGGAGTACCGTTTCTGGTCATGCGGTTTACCGAGAGCGGCACGCTGAGCGATATGATTGCCGCCGGCCCGCTTGATCCGGCCCGTGCCGTTGAACTGGTGGCGCAGATTGGCGAAGCATTGTCTTATGCTCATAGTCAGGGTGTTATTCACCGTGATATCAAGCCGGCCAATGTCTTGATCAGCCGCGAAGGTGATGCACTGCTGTCGGATTTCGGCATCGCCAAGATCTACGAAGATAGTATGCATCTGACCGGCGAAGGGGTGATGGTCGGTACGCCCTACTACATGGCTCCCGAACAGGTGCAGGGGCGCCCGGCCGATCCGCGTACCGATATCTATTCGCTTGGTGTGATCCTGTACGAAGCAGTAACCGGCCGCCGGCCATTCGAGGCTGAGACCCCGCTTGCGGTGGCGCTCAAGCACATGCATGATCCACTGCCGCTCCCACGTACGATTCGGCCTATGTTGCACGAGGCGCTCGAACGGCTGATCCTGCGCGCCATGGCCAAAAGCGCCGATGATCGCTTTCAGAGCGCCGATGCAATGGTGAGCGCACTACGCTCGCTGCCGGCTGAAGTCCTGAGCGTCGCAGCGGTGCCGGTTCCGCCTACCGTCATGCTGCCCGCCGCGCCGGCCGTTGCAGCGCCGCCGTCACCGGCTGCCGCAGCACCACAACCACCACCGGCTGTCGCACCGGCACCACTGCCGCAACCGCCCACCAGCCCACCCCGGCCGGCATGGTTTATGCCGGTCGTTGCTGGCTCGCTGGCGCTATCGCTCGTGCTCATTCTGGTGGTGGTGTTCTGGCGTTCACCGGGTAGGATGCCCAGCGATCAAGAGGCGGTGCTTCCAACCGGCACGGCAGCACAGCCGGGGCAAGCGAGCGGATCGCTTGCCGATGGGCCGACGATCGCACCACTGCCGGATGTCGAGATCTTTGCCGATCAGGCGTATACCAACGAATTTGCCCAGCTTGGCGGTTTCATCTGGGCGGCTACCGAAGGCGGGTTGGCACGCTACGCCGCCGATGGGAGCGCCGTGGTCTATACGGTTGCCGATGGGCTGCCGTTCAATGCGATAACGGCGATCAGTGCCGCCCCTGATGGAACGCTCTGGATCGGTGGCTACGACCGGATTGCACAGGTCACACCGGTTGCCGGCGGTATTGGTGCCGTGCAGTTCTATGGCTATGATGAAGGGGTGCGTGTCGGGCGGGTGACCGATTTCTTTTTTATTGAAGACAGCGGGATGCTGGTGAGCGGTTCGGGTGGTGAAAACCCGCTGGTTACACGTGAGAATGACCGCTGGCGGGTACCGGCTGATATTCCATTTGATGATGCAGCGCTCGCCGGTTTGTCGCTCGAAGTATATGACGTGACCCGTGATGAACAGGGTGCGATCTGGCTGGCGATCTATGGCTCAACGCTGCGCTGGGATGGCCGCGCCTGGGCCGTCTTTCCGGTTGAGCGCGCCGCCGAACCACGCCCGATCTATGATCTCCTGGCGCTTCCCGATGGGGTTCTGCTGGCGATTATCGACTACGGCCTGGCGCGTTTTGATCCGGATGAGGGGCGCTGGGAGGCGATAACGGTTCTTGATCCTAACTATAGTTATCTCGATCTGCTGCAGCGCAGCGATGGGAGCATCTGGGCTTTTGGGTATGCGGTGCTGGCCGTGAGTAGTGACGCCGGCCTGACGTGGGACGAACGCCCATTATCGACCGATGATCTGGGCGGCGACCCGATTGTGGCGATCGAAGATACCGATAATAATGTCTGGCTCGGCACCAGTGGCGGCGCCAGCCGCTACGGGTGTTCGCGCTCGGCGATCGGCGCGGCACCCCGGGCGGCCCGGGCGTCCTCCGTCAGCCACATCCGTGCGGCAGC
>CALLZL010000620.1 GCA_937859575.1 uncultured Chloroflexota bacterium | reverse complement strand
GCCTCGTTCCCTTCACCCGGCTGGCGCATACTCAACCCCATCCGCTTGCGGGCCGGATCAATACGAATGATCCGCACCTGCACACTGTCTCCCTCCTGAACAATATCGCGTGGATGTTGCACCCGCCCATCACCCATTTCGGAGACATGGATGAGACCTTCAACTCCATCTTCGATCCGTGCGAACGCCCCGAACGACGCCAACTGCGTGATCGTTCCTTCCACCATCTGGCCAAGCTGATAGCGCTCGGATATCGTCACCCACGGTTCGCTCTGGGTGCGCTTGATCGACAGAGCGATCCGCTTGCGGTCGTTGTCGATACTTAATACAAAGACCTGGACTTGATCGCCTGGCTTGAGGACTTCACTTGGATGCTTGACACGGCTCCAGGAGATCTCGGAGAGGTGTACCAACCCATCGGCTCCACCAATATCGACAAATGCGCCGAAATCACAGACCGATGTAATAACACCCGAACGTACATCCCCTTCCTTGAGCGACGAGAGGAGTTCGCCCTTGCGCCCTTCCCGTACCTCTTGGACTGCCTGACGCTCGGAAAGGATGAGACGGTTGCGGTTGCGGTTGATCTCGATAACTTTGAGCGGCAGCGATGATCCGACCAACCGCGCCATATCGGATTGCTTCTGCGTCTCGGGGCCACGGCTGATGCCGCTGACCTGCGACGAAGGCACAAACCCGCGCACACCATCGAGATTGACGAGCAAACCACCTTTGTTGTAATTGACCACCCGCGCCTCGATGACCTCACCGGCTTCGTAGCTCTGCTGCAACCGACGCCAGCTCTTCTCCTGGCGCGCCTTGTCGATCGACAGGATGGCACGCCCTTCGCGATCTTCGGGCTGAACGACAAACACAAGCAGCGGATCACCCGGCTTTAATGCCGCTCGATCCTCGCCGGCCAGCGACTGCATCTCGCGGGCAGGAACCACACCTTCAGCTTTGGATCCGATATCGACCAGGATTTCGTCCTTGTCGATCCGCATAATAGATCCATCGACCGTATCACCATACTGGAGATTACGGTAATCGTGGCCGGGGTCGTTGAGGAACGCTTCCATAAGCGCGAGATCTTCGCGCTCCTCATCGGTCGGCTCGTCCGTCGGTGTACCGATAGCACGGGGCTTCTGTTCGTGTTCCGTTTCCATGAGCCATCCACGGCTGCGAAGCGGCCATACAAGGTTCGCTGAGTCTTGTGGTATTATACGAATTTCAGATCTAAAAAGCAAGGGTAGGCGTATGCGGCAGGTTGCGGCAGAATCGTGTTTCTGCTATACTCCGATGCGCAATTACCCTTTTGTAGTCGTGTCGATGGCACCTGGAAAGCGAGTGCTGCTTTCGTGGAGCAGCCTGTTGTGATTGTTGGACATCTTGCGCCGGATCTTGATTGCCTGACGGCGATGTGGATCCTGCTTCGGTATGCCTTCCACGACGCCGAACTTCAGTTTGTCCCCGCGGGTGCTACTCTCGATAATCAACGTGCCGACAGCAACACCCAGGTCATCCATGTCGATACCGGTGGTGGTCGGTATGATCATCATCAGCGTGTATCGACCGACCTTTGCGCTGCCGAACTTGTGCGCCGCAGCTATGCGCCGCATGATCCAATACTGCAGCGAATGGTCGGTTATGTTTGTGCAATCGATAACGCCCAAGCGCGTGGCGATCAGGGGTTTTTCAACATTTCGGCGCTGATAAGCGGCTACAACATGCTTTACCCACACCATCCGCAGCATGTCGTCGCAGCGATGTTACCGAATCTCGATGCGTGGTACGAACATGAAGCACGCCAGATTCGCCTCGAAACAGCATTTGCGCGGCGGCTCGAATTCGAGACGCCATGGGGCCTGGGGATCGCCATGGAGAGCGATGATGGTGGTTCGAGCCGGCTCGCCTATGGCCATGGTGCGGTATTGTATGCGTACCGTGATAGCCGTGGTTGGATGGGAATCGCAGCACAATCGCGATCGAATGTCGATCTCTCGGATATCTATCTTGATCTGCAGCAGGTCGATCGGGATGCCGATTGGTATCTGCACCCCAACAAACGGCTCTTGCTCTGCGGAACGGCAAAAGCGCCGCCCCGTACTGTCTCGCGGCTTTCCCTCAGCGAACTAGTGCAGGTGATTTGCGGCCGGCTGCCGCACCACCAGTATTCTCGTTCCTGAAGGCACCATGCCATACCTGCTGATTACCACTACATAATACGAGGAGACCTTCATTATGGCTCAGAAAACGGCGCAGCCCGACGTAGCCCGCAATGGCGGCGGCAAGCCATCGGCTGCCGAGCATGATCACGAACTGCTGACCGAACTCTTTCGCCAGATGGTACTCATCCGCCGCTTCGAAGAGAAGTGTCAAGAGATGTATACCAAGGCGAAGATTGGCGGCTTTCTGCATCTGTATATCGGCGAAGAAGCAACCGGTGTCGGTGCTGTCTCGGCATTACGCCCTGAAGATCATATCTTCACCCACTACCGCGACCATGGCCACGCAATCGCCCGTGGGCTTGATATCAACCCGCTGATGGCCGAACTCTTCGGCAAAGTCACCGGCACCAGCAAAGGGCTTGGCGGCTCGATGCACTTTGCTGAAGCCGAGAAGCACTTCTGGGGCGGCTATGCGATCGTCGGCAGCCACCTGCTGCTGGCGGTGGGTGTGGCGCTCGGCATGAAGATGCAGAACAAGGCCAGTGTCGTGATGGTCTTCTTTGGCGACGGAGCAACCAACGGCGGCGAGTTCTACGAAGCGCTCAACTTCGCCCAACTCTGGAAGCTGCCGGTGGTGTTCGTCTGCGAAAATAACCTGTATGCAATGGGCACCCCGCTTGAGGTGCATTCGTCGGTGACCGAAATCTATCGGAAAGCATGTGCCTTCGACATGACCGCCGAGCGGGTTGACGGCAATGATGTGCTGGTGATGCGCGAGGCAGCGTTGCGCGCCGTCGAGCATGCCCGCAGCGGCCAGGGCCCGGTTTTGCTCGAAGCGATGACCTACCGCTTCCGCGGCCATTCGGCGCAGGATACGCAAAAATACCGTACGAAAGAGGATGTCGAGAAATACCGCAGTACCGATCCGATTGAAGTCTTCCGCCGCACCCTGATCGATGATGGTGTATTGACGGAAGAGCAGGCGCGGGCGATTGAGTCACGGATCGACGATCAGGTTGAAGAATCGGTTCGTTTCTCGGAAGAAAGCCCCGAGCCGGGTGTTGAATGGATCAAGCAGAGTGGGGTCTATGCCGAAGCAATTGCAGTTGATCCACCGATCCACGGTGAATAGCAAGGAATAGTATCTATGCCTGTCATAACTGTTCGCGAAGCGCTGCGCCAGGCGCTCCACGAAGTGATGGAAGACCAGAGCGTCTTTATTATTGGTGAAGATATCGGCCATTACGGCAGCACCTATGGCGTCACTGCCGGATTTCTCGAGCAGTATGGGCCGGATCGTATCCGCGATGCGCCCATTGCCGAGGCGGGGATCGTCGGGCTCGCCATTGGTGCCGCTATGGTCGGCATGCGCCCGATCGCCGAGATCATGTCGGTGAACTTCTCGTTGCTGGCATTTGATCAGCTGTTTAACCATGCCGCCAAGATCTACAGCATGTTTGGCGGGCAGATGCAGGTACCCATGGTGCTGCGCACGACAAACGGCTGGACACAACTTTCGGCGACGCATTCGCAGTCGTTCGATTCGATGTTCGCCTACATGCCCGGCCTGAAGGTTGTCGCACCGGCCACACCATACGATATGAAAGGCCTGCTGAAGGCGAGTGTCGCTGATCCGGATCCGGTGGTCTTCATCGAGCATACCCTGATGTATACCGTCAAGGGTGAAGTGCCTGAAGAAGAGTATAGCGTGCCGATCGGGCGCTCGAATATCGTGCGTGAAGGGCGCCATGTGACGGTCGTCACCTATTCGCGGATGGTACATCTGAGCCTGCAGGCAGCCGAGATCCTTGCCAAAGAGGGGATCGAAGTCGAGATCGTCGATCTGCGCACCCTGCGGCCGCTCGACATGAGCCTCTCGATCGAGAGCTTCAAGAAGACCAATCGTGGGGTGGTGGTGACGGAAGATTGGCAGTCGTTCGGCACCAGTGCCGAGATCGCTGCCCGCCTGTATGAGTATGGCTTTGATCACCTCGATGCACCGATTGCGCGCGTCAATTTCAAAGAGGTGCCGATGCCCTATTCGAAGAACCTGGAGCTGCAGACGGTCGTCACCGTTGATCGGATTGTACATGCAATCCGTAGTGTCTTGAAGTAAGGGAAGCAAGCATGGCCGATATTACCATGCCCAAAATGGGCTTCGACATGCAGGAAGGGACGATCGTTCGCTGGCTGAAAAAGCCGGGTGACGATATCAAGCGAGGGGAACCGATTGCCGAGATCGAAACCGACAAGGTGACGATTGAGATCGAAGCATTTGATTCCGGCACCCTGAGCGAGATTGTCGTCAAGGAAGGTGAAACGGCAGCGGTCAATTCGGTGATTGCACGCCTTGCCAATGGCGACGCACCAGCGGCGAGCCCGGCAGCAGCGGCACCGGCAGAGAAGCCGGCCGCACCGGTTGCCGCCGCCGAACAACCGGCAGAGAAACCGGCCGATACCGACTCAAGTGCTGCCGGTGATATAAAGGCATCGCCACTGGCGCGGCGTATGGCACGCGAAAACAATCTCGATCTGCGCGGAATCAGTGGCAGCGGCCCGGGCGGCCGCGTCGTCAAGGAGGATGTCGAGGCGGCACTGGCGGCGGGGACCGCGAAACAGCCGGCAGCAGCAGCGGCACCGGTTGCCGAGAAGCCGGCGGCGGCAGCGGCACCGGTTGCTGAGAAGCCGGCGGCGAGCCCGGCAGTAGCGGCACCGGCAGCCGAGCTGGTTCCGCTGAGCAATATGCGCAAGACGATTGCACGCCGCACGGCGCAGAGCTGGCAGCAGGCACCCCATTTCATGATCACAATGGATATCGACATGGGGCCGGCGCTCGAACTGCGCAAGACGATCAATGCCGGCTTGCCGAAGGAATCACAGATCGGCGTCAACGACATGATCATCAAGGCGTGTGCCCAGGCATTGCAGGCCTACCCGGTGTTGAATGCCTCGTATACCGACAGTGGTATCGAGCTGCATCCACAGGTCAATATTTCGATCGCGGTTGCACTCGATAGCGGCCTGGTGGCACCGGTGATCACCAACTGCCACGAACGCTCGCTTGGGGCAATCTCGCGCGAGAGCAAGCGGCTGGTGGCGATGGCACGCGAAGGAAAGCTCGGCAGCGAAAATCTGCAGGGCGGTACCTTCACAATCAGTAACCTGGGGATGTATGGCGTAAGCGAGTTTGTGGCGATCATTACCCTGCCGCAGGCTGCCATCCTGGCGGTTGCCGGTATTCAACGCATACCGGTCTTCAAGGAAGATAGCGATGAAGTGGTCGCACGCCAGGTGATGAAGATCACCCTCTCGGCCGATCATCGCGTCACGGATGGAGCTGAAGGTGCCAAGTTCGTCGGCGAGATCAAGCGTCAACTCGAACAGCCGTTGAATCTGCTGGTCGGGTAATCAGCAACCCTGCCCACGATCTGGATTGGGAAACCAGGAGCCCTGCCTACGGCACTATTGCCATCGGCAGGGCTCTGATCATGGAGCGAGGGCATGCCGTTGCCAACGTTATGTGGCGGCAGCAGCGCCATGAATCGCGGCAGCTGAGATGTCGCCCGACTCGATCGCCCGCACGATATCGGTCATCGAGAGAATGCCGACCGGCCAGAAGCGGCCGTCGTTGCGCTCTTCAACCACCACCAGCCGATGGATGCGATTGCGGTTCAACAAGCGGATCGCACGGTCGATCTCCATTCCCGGCATACACGTCACAACACTCTGCGTCATGATATCGCTCACCGGGTCGCGCATGACCTGTTCGTATGCCGAACCTTCGCTCCAGGCCCGCAGGCAGTCGGTCTGCGATACGATCCCGGCCAGGTAGCCCGGCCCATCAACAACGACGACCGCATGGATGCGATGTTGTTGCATCAGGGCAATCGCCTCGTGAACGGCTGTTTCGGCGGGGACGGCAATCACCCCCTGGTGCATCACGTCGGTCACATACGTCTTTGTCCTCGTAGTTACTCCATTCTTTGTACTGCGATTCGCCGCACGACCTGGGTGCGCCAGCCGCCGATGTTGCAATCA
>CALLZL010000619.1 GCA_937859575.1 uncultured Chloroflexota bacterium | reverse complement strand
CGAAGTCTTTGCCGATCTGTTGCAACGCATCGAGGCTGAAACTACGCGTAGCCACGAAATCGACGAGGCGGGTTCCTTTGATGTGCTGATCCCATCAACCGAATCATTACCGGTTCTCGAAGAGCCTGTTGCTCAGGAAGCCGTAGTGGTCGAAGATGCATCAGCCGAGACCGACAGCGCTGCTGTCGAGCCGATACTCGACGAGGCGGCGAATGCGACTGTGCCGGTGGTGCACTTCAGCGAGGCCGAGTGGGATCTGTTGCGCTCGGTTGTAGCGCGCTCCGAACGGCCGCTCTCATTCGTGCAGATCCACGACTCACTACGTGCATCACGCAATACTGCCGGTATTGAACGTACCAACGAAGAGCTGCGCAGCTTGATCAAGCAGGCGATCAACACTGGTGTGCTCGAACGACTCGGCAAAGGTAGCCGTGTGATGTATCGCATTGCGCAACCGATTGATCCGGATCAAGTCGAGCTGATCAGCGAAGCTGCCGAGCCGGTGATTACTGCTCCATCGGTTGACGCTACCCCTGATGTTGTCGTCGATCCCGATCAGGTCGAAATGATCACTTCAACTACTGCGCCGGTCGATACACCGGTCGTCGCTGATGCGGCAACGGCCGAAACAGCGAGCGACGCGACACCGAAGAAGTCCACCCGGCGGCGCAGCACCAGGGCCAAAGCCGACAAACCAGCCGAAACACCGGCGCCGATAGCGGATGAACCGGTTGCCGAGGTTGCACCAGCCGCCGAAGCAGCTCCGAAGAAGCCCACCCGGCGCCGCAGCACCAAGGCCAAAGCCGAAGCGGTTGCCGAGGCTGAACCAGCCGCCGAAACAGCTCCGAAGAAGTCTACCCGGCGCCGCCGCACGAAAGCGGCCGATGAGGAATCCGAGGCATGACAGTCGTGAAGATCTGCGGCCTGCGCACAACTGCGCATGCATTAACGGCAGCCGAGGCCGGCGCAGATCTACTCGGGTTTATTTTCGCGCCGGCACGCCGCCGGATCAGTGTTGCCGATGCGGCACAGATCACGGCGGCAGTGCGGGCCAGCCTATACAGTACACAGATTCGCTTTGTCGGTGTGTTCGTCAATGAAACACCTGCCGAAATGCGTGCAATTGCCTCGCATTGCGGGCTCGATATGCTGCAACTCAGTGGTGACGAGCCGGCCGCAATCGTCGATCAGCTTGGCGGTATACCGCTCCTCAAGGCAGTGCGGCTGAACGGCACACCCGACGAGGCTGTGTGGCTGGCTGCCGCGAACGAACAGGTGCGGCTGCTTGTCGATGCACATGTCGCCGGATCATACGGTGGTGCCGGGATCGTTGGCGATTGGGGTGCTGCCGCCGAGCTTGCCCGGCAACAGCCGATCCTGCTGGCCGGCGGGCTCCATCCGGCGAATGTCGCCGCTGCTATTACCGCCGTTAGCCCATGGGGTGTCGATGTGAGCAGCGGTGTCGAGACCGACGGTGTCAAAGACAGCGCAAAAATCCAAGCATTCATCGCGGCTGTCCGTGCCGTCGCAACCACATCTACGCCAGGTGTGTGATGTGTAACCAAAACCAGAGTAAGGAGGCATCCATGAAGGTCTTTTTCCGCGTTCTCATCGTTGCGGTGCTGGCGGGCATCGCGTTCGCCCTCTACCGTGCGATCCGCCAGTATCGCGAAGATAGCGTCTTCGACCTCAGCGGTGCCGGCAACGGAAGCAGTAGCGATGCTGCCCGTAGCCGCAGTATCAGCCCTGAGCTACTGGCCATCCTCGCCGATCCGGGTGACAAAGGGCCGGTTGAACTCGTGACCGATGGCGATGGACGCGAATGGCTGGTCAATCGCCGGAATGGCTTTCGCTACCCGGTAGAAGACGGCATTCCGATCATGTTGCTTGAAGAAGGTGAGAAGCACCGCGACAGTACGCTGATCGCTCAGTAAGCCTATCACTTCCTGCACTTGTCGCCCTGCGCGCCGCCACGGCACGCAGGGCGACTTTTTTGCTGGTTTGCGTTACACCAGGCAGTGCTCTGAGAAGTGCCCCTGCTGCAAAACATGTAACCGGCTTACTTTCACCCTCTGCTATAGTACCTATGAAGGTCCCGCCTCCGGCACCATGCCATGCCTGGGTCCCTCCCTTGACGAGAACCGATCTTCACTGAAACATCAGGTCAGACACGCCATGCTGCAAAACCGGATTGAACGTATTGTCCTGCTGCTGCTCGTCGTTCTACCGTTACTGGGAACCTTACTCGCTATCTATCTGCTCTGGGAATGCCTGGTCACATGGCGTGATATTGCGATCATGGGCGGCATGTTCTTCGTCACATCGATCGGCATTACGGTTGGGTATCATCGCATGCTCACCCATCGCAGCTTCGAGGCGCACCCGGTGATACGCGCGATCTTTCTGCGCTTCGGCTCCATGGCTATTCAGGGGCCGGCAGTTGAATGGGCATCGATCCATATCAAACATCACGCCCATTCCGACGACGAAGATGATCCGCATAGCCCGCTCAAAAGCTTTTTCCATGCCCATGTCGGCTGGTTTATGCGCGGCTATCGCGCCGATATCGTATCTCTCTAGGCAGAGGTGACGAGCAGTTCTTTGCCAATGTCATCCTGAGCGAAACAGAGTTATAGAACCGATTATGAGTAAAACACCACCCATTGCAATCATCGGGATGTCGGGTATCTTCCCACAGGCCCGCACGCTGCACGAGTTCTGGCAGAATATCGTCGCCGCCCGCGACTGTATCGAAGAGATACCGGCATCGCGCTGGTCGATCGATGACTATTACGATCCGGATCCGCGGACACCCGACAAGACGTACAGCAAACGCGGCGGCTTTATTCCTGATGTCGAATTCGACCCTCTTGAATTCGGCATGCCACCCAATATCCTCGAAGTCACCGATGTCTCGCAGATGTTGGCGCTGATTGCGGCCCGTAGTGCCCTGGCCGACGCCGGCTATGTCGATGCTTCGACCGAACTACGCGAACGAACCGGTGTTGTTCTTGGTGTAACCAGCAGCCAGAAGTTGCATACACCACTGACATCGCGTTTGCAGTACCCGGTGTGGGAACGAGCGCTGCGCAGTAGCGGCATTGCCGAACCACAGATCCACGAAATCATCGAGAAGATCAAGCTGGCCTATATCCCCTGGGAAGAGAACTCCTTCCCTGGCATGCTTGGTAATGTCATTGCCGGCCGAGTCGCCAATCGCCTTGATCTCGGCGGTATGAACTGTGTCATTGATGCGGCATGCGCCAGTGCCCTCGGTGCGCTGCGTGCGGCTATCGCCGAACTGGCCGATGGGCGTGCCGATATGATGATCACCGGCGGGGTTGATACCGATAATTCGCCCTTTATCTATCTCTGCTTCAGTAAGACACCGGCCTTCTCGCGTACCGGCGCACCACGGCCATTCGATGCCGCAGCCGACGGCATGATTGTCGGCGAGGGGATCGGCATGCTGGTGCTGAAACGTCTGACCGATGCCGAACGCGATGGAGATCGGATCTATGCAGTGATTCGCGGTATCGGCTCATCGAGCGACGGGCGCTACCGGAGCATTTATGCACCACGTGCCGAGGGCCAGGTGCGTGCGCTGCGGCGTGCCTACGACGATGCTGAAGTGCCACCGGCATCGGTTGGCCTGATCGAGGCGCACGGCACCGGAACGGTTGCCGGCGACCTGGCCGAATTTCAAGCGCTGACGCACGTCTTTAGCGAGAACAACCCGCGTCGCCAGCATGTTGCACTTGGCAGTGTCAAATCGCAGATCGGCCATACCAAGGCAACCGCTGGTGCCGCCGGTTTGATTAAGGTGGCTCTTGCGCTTCATCACAAAGTGCTGCCGCCAACGATCAATATCGATACGCCGAACCCGAAGTTTGCCATTGAAGAGACCCCTTTCTACCTGAACACGGCAACCCGACCCTGGATCGCCGATGAGAGTGTGCCGCGCCGTGGCGCAGTGAGTGCTTTCGGCTTCGGTGGTACCAACTATCATGTCGTGATCGAAGAGTATCGCCGTGAACATCGTGAACCATACCGCCTGCACGAGGGAGTTCAGACCATCCTGCTCAGTGCGGCGACTCCGGCAGCATTGGCGGCGCGGTGTGCCGAGGCGGCCGAATCACTCGGGCGCGCCAATGGAAGCGCTTGGGCTGCTCTGATCAGCGAATCCAGGCCACGCCCAATCGACACCGAGGCTCCCCGTGTCGGTTTTGTCGCGGCCGATGCTGCTGCGGCATGCACTGCACTCGAACTCGCAGCGACCCGGCTGCGCGAGCGGCCGGATGCCGAGGCCTGGAACGAGCGCGGGGTTTTCTACCGCCGGCAAGCCGTCGCTGGTAAGGTTGCGGCGCTCTTTGCCGGCCAGGGTTCGCAGTATGTTGATATGGGGCGCGAACTCGCCGCCAGTTTCCCCGAAGTGCGTGAAGCGTTTGCACGTTTCGATCGCCTGTTTCGGGCCGACGGCAGTGCTGCATTGTCGCATGTCACCTTCCCACCGCCCGGAACCGGCAGCGCCGACGAGCAGACGGCCGCACTACAGCGCACCGAGTATGCCCAGCCGGCGATTGGGGCTCTGAGTGTTGGGATGTATCGCATTCTGCAGCGGGCGGGCTTTCGGCCGGATTGTGCCGGTGGGCACAGTTTCGGCGAATTGTCGGCGCTCTGGGCTGCCGGCGCACTCGACGACGATACCTATGATGTGCTGGTACGGGCACGCGGTAAGGCCATGGCACCACCACGCGCCGCAAATGGCTTTGATCCCGGAACCATGCTGGCGGTTGGTGCCGATGCAGCTCGTGTACGCGAGTTGATTGCCGGCCTGCCGGATGTGAGTATTGCCAATATCAATACGCCCGATCAAGTGGTGCTCGGTGGCCCACACGAATCGATTACCCAGGCGCGGAGTCATCTCGCCGCCCACGGGCTCACGGCAACACCGTTACCGGTATCAGCTGCCTTCCACACACCCTTAGTCGCTCATGCACAGCGGCCATTTGCCGAAGCGATCGCCCGTGCCCGGGTCAGCCCGCCGCGCCTGCCGGTGTATGCCAATCTCACCGGCCAACCCTACCCGACCGATCCGGCACAGGTGCGCGCCATCCTGGCCGAGCACCTGGTGCGGCCAGTGCTCTTCGAACAAGAGATCGAGGCCATGTATGCCGCCGGCTGCCGAATCTTCGTTGAATTCGGCCCACGCAATGTTCTTACCAACCTGGTCAAGCGTATCCTTGCCGGGCGGCCACATCTGGCAATCGCACTCAACCCGAGCCGCCAGCTCGATAGTGACCGCCAGCTGCGCGAGGCTGCCATCCAGCTTGGTGTCGCCGGCCTGCCGCTCCAATCGATTGATCCCTATCACGTGACACCGGCACTGCCGGCGAAACGCACTTCCGGAGGAATGACCGTGCAACTGAATGGAAGCAACTTCGTCAGCGAAAAAACTCGCACTGCCTATGAAGAGGCGCTGCGCCGCACATCCGAAACCGTTACATCCGAGGCCGCCCCGACACCGGTTGCCGAAGCGCCGGTAACCGACAGCACGGCTAGTGTGAGCGACCTGCAACGCGAGACACTCCGCGTCCACGAGCAGTTCCTCGCCGGCCAGGCCGAGTATGCGCGCATCTTCTTTGAACTTATGCAACAGCAGCAACAGTTGATCGCTAATGGAACACTCGCCGGCGAGACGTTGCGAACCCTTGCTGAGAGTATGGCGCAGTTCCACGCCTATCAGAGCGAGTCGCTGCGTGTACACCAGGAGTATCTTGCCAGTCAGACCGGCCAGGCGCAGCAGTTGCTCGCCCGACTCGGCGGCTTGCCGCAACCAGTAATACCGGCAACCAACACGGCCGTTGCTGCGCCGAACACCGTTGAAGTATTACCTGCGCCACCGGCATCAACAGAGGCTGCTGCACCCGAACCGATCGTGCCGGAAGCTCCCGCGCCGGTGTTCGAAACATGGATGCCGGTTGATGTGGCCTGGCCCGAAGAGGATGAGCAACCGGTGGTTAACCTGCCGCCGGCACTCCTGGCAACGGTTCAACCAGAAGTTGCTGCGGCACCGGTCGCACCTGCACCAGTTGCAGCCACACCGGCTGTGGTGCCCGCACCGCCCGCCGTCACTGGCGACCCACGCGTCCAGCAGGCCCTCTTCGAAGTCGTCGCCGACAAGACCGGCTACCCGGTCAGCACCCTCGAAC
>CALLZL010000618.1 GCA_937859575.1 uncultured Chloroflexota bacterium | reverse complement strand
GCCTGTGGTGCATTGACGCCACTGGCGCTCTGGTGGGCATGCCGGCCGATGATTGGCAGCCGGGCAGCCCTGGTAGGTGCAGCACTGCTGGCATGGGCCTCGTGGAGCCTGAGCATGAGTCGCTGGGCGTTTCCCGCGACGCTCGACGAACTTCTGACGATTATTGCTGTCGGATTGACATGGCGTGGCCTTGAGGATCAGATCAGCAGTGGGCGGCGGGTTGTGTTGCTAGCCAGTGCCGGCCTGGTAGGCGGTATGGCGGTCTATGCCTACCACACCGGGCGTATGACGCCGATCATCCTGGCGTTGCTGGTAGTATTACGGCTTGGGTGGGATCGAGATGCCTGGCGGCGGGCACTACCGGGGGTTATGGCGGCGGTGCTGGTTGGGCTGCTCGTACTCGTGCCATTGTTGAGCTTTGTCGCGAATAACTGGCAGGGGTATAACCGGCGCATCGATACCGTCTCACTCTTCAACATGCAGGATGTCGAGCGCCGGGCACCATTGCTCATGGTACTCAATAACAGTGTGCCGCATCTGCTGATGTGGCATGTGCGCGGTGACCCCAATGGGCGGCATCACGCGCCGGGCGCCCCCCTGCTTGATCCGGTAGCAGGTGGGCTGTTTGCCGTCGGGCTGGGATTAGCCGCCGCTCGACGGAATAGCACAGCGGCGGCACTGTTGGGCTGGCTGGTGATCGGGATTTTGCCGGGGGTATTAAGTGTCGATGCACCGCATGCCATGCGTTCGCTTGCGGCAATCGATCCGGCATGTGCCCTGGCAGGTATGGCGCTGATCCGCCTGGGTGAGCTCTGGCGTTCGCCGCGCTGGGTGCAGGTTGCCATGCCGGGCATGCTGGGCGTCAGTCTGCTCTTTAATACGTGGCTCTACTTCAGCGATATGCCGCAGCAGCCCCGCGTGTTTCGCTCGTTTGATCTTGCTGCCAGTGCGGCAGGGCGGATCGCCCGGGCCAGTGCCACCAGCGACGATAGTGATCTGCGCAGTGTACGGGTTTTTCTCACACGCGAGATGCTGGGGCGCAGTGATGTGGTGCGGCTCTTCACCAGCGGCATGATCCCGGCGTATTACGATGGGCGTCGGTTTTCGGAGCCACCCGGCGCGCAGGCGTTGGTGCTCCTTGGGCTGGATGCTACCGACGAGGCACGTATGGCGGTGCTGGAACTGCTCGGACCGGATGCACGTGAACTTGATCCGCCCCGGGATCCGGCCGGTATTCCGCTCTTGCTGGCATTTGGGGTTGGCGAACATGCCGAACGGCTGGTGCATTCGGCATGGCCGCCCTGATGCCTACAACATATCGCCCAGTGTCCAGTGTTGCGTCCAGCGGGCATCGATTTCATCACGAATACGCTGGTAACGAATATCGGTTGAAAGACGCATCTGGGTAGGGTGGAAATTCGTGGTTGCCGCGTGGATCATATACGAACTGTGAACCATCATATCGCCGGCTTCATAATCGGCGATCAACCAGCGCGCATTGAAGCGGTCGGCCATCGCCGCCAGATCTTTGCCGACCCAGCCGCCTTCGCTCATGTTGCGGTTATAGGCGCCTCGGGCGAGAGTTCGGCGTTCTTGGCGGCAAATTCGGCTTCCATCTCGCGCCCGATGCGATCCGAACCTTCCAGGTAGACCAGGCCACCCATCTCGACCGGTGTATCACCGATTGGGATCCAGCTGGTGACGACACTTGCCGTACCGCCCCGCAGATAGATTAGATCATAGTGTGCCGGGGTGGTGAAGCTGTTATGTGGTGTTGTACTGCGGATGATTTTGCGCTTATGGAGGTAGACCGGCCCGGCGAGGAAGCGCTCGTAGAACTGCCAGATGCGCTCGTGCAGGCAGAAGGCTTCGAATGCGGCGGTGCGCACAAACTCCATGAGCAGCTTATCGTGCAGTTCGCGATCGCCGGGATTCCCCGAGTAGATCCCATCGGCCGGATCGGTATCGGGGGCCAGAATGCCGGCAGGCGCCATATGGGCGAAATAGCGCCGCCGCATGGCCATGATCGTCTCGCGTTCGAAGAACCCCTTCAGCCACAGATACCCCTGTGCCCGATACTGCTCACGCATGTCATCAAGCGGTGCATAGGCGTCAGTCGGTGTCAGCCGCCCGAGGCGATCGGGTTCCTGCGAAAGGGTATAGCCGTTACTGATCAGCGGATGCTCGAGAAGTTCAGTCATTGGATGGCATCCTTTCGTGGTGAAGATTGCTGGCAATAGTGTATATCTTACCAGAAGATGGCGTACCTTTTATGACATATGGGCGGTATCTGTAGTGACACACCTTCTAGCAGGGCAAAGGTATTGAGCATGAAGTCTGCCAGACGCCGGATGGCACGCGATCCATTGGTGCTTCTGCACGAGCTTCAGTTTGTTATCGAGCGTTTGATCGGCCCCCGGCCAACGGTTCATGATCGCTTGAATTGTGCAGCTGTGCTGCGTGCACTTGCCGATACTCTCGAAACCGATGCTGAAGATGCCCAACTGATTCCCCCGCCGCCGCCACTTTCGCCACCCACGGCATAACGCTCTCGCTATTGCAGAAAACAGGCATGCAGGCTGCCGGATGGAGCGGTGAGATTGCTCTCCAGCGGCCTTTTCCGGGCACTATCGTGAGGTGCAGACGGATTGATCGGTGCGTATGCGGGCGAGACGCCCGCGCTCCCAGCGATCGATCGTTTTGAACTTCGCGATAGGCCGTGCAGTGCTGCCGGACGTATGGGTGTGGTTTCCCAGTGCAGGATGCGCTACACTGCTCGCAGCTCTGGTTGTAGTGAAAGAGGTTGACATGGCGACGCCGGCGATTCTTTCCCTCGGCAATATGCTTGTCGAGGTGATGCGGGTCGAACGAGATGTAGCACTCGATATACCAGGAGCATTTATCGGGCCGTTTCCGAGTGGTGATACGCCGATCTATATTTCGACGGCCGCCCGCCTTGGGGCCGCAACCGGGTTTATTGGTGCGCTTGGTGCCGATGAGTTTGGGCGCTGCCTGTTGCAACGCCTGCAGCGCGATGGGGTCGATTGTTCGGCAGTGGCGGTACTGCATGATGCGACCACCGGTGTAGCGTTTGTTGCCTACTTTTCCGATGGTAGCCGGCGCTTTATCTTCCATATGCGCGATGCCGCAAGTGGCCGACTTGCGCCGCATATGGTACCACCCGCGATGCTGGCCGGCGCACGCTGGTTACATATCACCGGGGTGTCGCTGGTCATGAGCGAATCGTCGCGGCTGGCATGCCTGCGAGCACTCGAACTGCTACCGCAAGGGGCTCGTGTGAGTTTCGATCCGAATATTCGCGCCGATCTATCGGGAGTTGATGCGACACGAGCGCTGTGTGCGCCGTTTCTCGAACGCGCCGATCTGATTGTGCCGAGCAGTGGTGAAGCTGCCATGCTGACGGGTGCCGCCGATGATGCTGACGGGTGCCGTACATGGGCGGCTGCCGGTAAGCTGGTAGTACTGAAACGTGGTGCGGCGGGCTGTCGGCTATTTGTGGCTAACGAAGAGATCGATATCGCCGGTTTTGCCGCCGACGAGGTTGACCCAACCGGCGCCGGTGATTCATTCTGTGCCGGGCTGACGGTCGGCCTGCTGGAAGGGATGCCGCCGGTTGCGGCCTGCCGTTTCGCCAATGCGGTCGGTGCGCTGGCCGTGACGGTCCGTGGGCCGATGGAGGGTGCCCCAACGCGGGCTGCAGTAGAGGCATTGCTGGGTCGCTGATCAACGGTAGGCCACCGTAGCAGATGTGCCGGTATCCTGGCCGCTGGTGAGCGCCACGCGCAACGGTTGGGGCAGCTGGCCCACATAAGTCATCACAAGGCGCTGACCGGCACGGGTCATCGCCATGTAGAGCCGGCGGGTATTATCGCGGATGCGTTCCGCTCGTTCTTCGTCGTTCA
>CALLZL010000617.1 GCA_937859575.1 uncultured Chloroflexota bacterium | reverse complement strand
CGCAGAAAGGCCAACCACATGAGCGACACCCCAGCATACGGTTTTGCGACGCGTGCCATCCACGCCGGGCAGGATCCCGAGCCGGCCACCGGTGCCGTAATCGTTCCGATCTACCAGACCTCAACCTTCGCCCAGGAGGCGGTTGGTGTCCATAAGGGGTACGACTACGCCCGCAGCGGTAATCCGACGCGTACGGCACTCGAAACGGCACTCGCCTCGCTCGACGGTGGGCAATTTGCGCTGGCGTTTGCATCGGGGCTGGCAGCCGAAACGACCGCACTGCTGGCCCTTTCGGCCGGCGATCATGTGGTTGCCGGCGACGACGCCTATGGCGGCACGTATCGCCTGTTCAAACGGGTTTTCGAGAACCACGGGCTCAGCTTCGATTTTGTCGATACGCGCAACCCCGAGAATGTAGCCGAGGCGATCCGCCCCGAAACGCGCTTGATCTGGATCGAGAGCCCGACCAACCCGCTCCTCAAGCTGAGCGATATCCGTACGATTGCCGATATCGGCCATGAGCGTGGGGTGTTAACCCTGGTCGATAATACCTTTGCCTCACCCTTCTTCCAGCGCCCGCTTGAGCTTGGTGCCGATCTGGTGCTCTATAGCACAACGAAGTATATGGCAGGCCATAGCGATGTGGTTGGTGGTGCGCTGGTACTGAACGACGAAGCGCTCTATCAGCGGCTCAAGTTCTTGCAGAATGCTGCCGGTGGTGTGCCGGGGCCGTTCGACTGCTGGCTAGTGTTGCGTGGCCTCAAGACGCTGGCATTGCGCATGCGTGCCCACGAGGCCGGCGCACTGGCGGTGGCGCGTTTTCTCGAAAGCCACCCGGCGGTAGCAGAGGTGATCTACCCCGGCCTCGAGTCGCATCCGCAGCACGAACTGGCACGCCGCCAGATGCATGGCTTCAGCGGCATGATCTCATTCATTCCGCGTGGTGGCCTTGATGCGGCCAATGCGATCGTAACGCGTACCAGGCTCTTTACGCTGGCCGAAAGCCTGGGTGGTGTCGAAAGCCTGATCGAACTCCCAGCCGCCATGACCCACGCCAGTGTGGCCGGCTCGCCGCTCGAAGTGCCGGCCGAACTGGTGCGCCTCTCGGTTGGTATTGAAGATGCGGCCGATCTGATCGACGATCTGCGTCGGGCCCTTGATCTTGACAGTGCGCCATGAGGTACTGCTGACCGTGATACAGCGCCAATCGTGCTAACGTGGGACTTCAACCCGCGCCAGGATGCGGCCGATCGCCGTATCGGCGGTCAGCCCCTCCCCCCCGGCCTCGGGCCGTAGCAGGATGCGGTGGCGATAGACAGGGCGCACCAGGAACTTGACATCATCCGGTACGACGAAGGGGCGGTTCTGCATGGCAGCCCATGCCTTGGCGGCCAGCAGCAGGCCAATGGATGCACGCGGCGAACCGCCAAGCAGCAGATCCAGGCTCTGGCGGCTGGCCTGGGCAATGTCGGTGATGTATTTCAGGATCCCGTCATCGACTTCAACCTGGGCGATCTCAGCACGACAGGCCGCCAGGATCTCGCTCGTCACTGGCTGTTGCAGGTCGAGGCGTTCGAGATGATGGGCATCAAAGCCACGGTGGTAGCGGCGCAACACCTCAATCTCGACCTCTTGGGGGGCATATTCCACCAGAATCTTGAAGAGGAAACGATCGAGCTGCGCCTCGGGCAGCGGGTATGTTCCTTCATACTCAACCGGATTCTGGGTTGCCAGCACGAAAAACGGCTCAGGAAGCGGCAGCCGTTGCCCTTCAATCGTCACCTGGCGTTCTTCCATCGCCTCCAGTAAGGCGCTCTGCGTCTTGGCCGGTGCACGGTTGATCTCATCGCCAAGCAGCACATTGGTAAACACCGGCCCACGTCGCAGGTGGAAATTGCCGCTGCCGAGCTCGAATACCTGTGTGCCGACCACATCCGAAGGCATGAGATCAGGGGTGAACTGCACACGCTTGAATTCAAGCTGCGCCAGCATGGCCAGCGTCTTGGCCATGAGGGTTTTGGCTGTTCCCGGCACCCCTTCGATCAGCACATGGCCATTGCTCAACAGGGCAATCAGCATCAGCGTGATCGGCTCTTCCTGCCCGACAACCGTGCGCGCCGTTTCGGCACGGATTCGCTCGGCCGTCTCGTGGGTAAGCATACGCGCTCCTCTCTTCGTCGTCTTCCGATGATCCGCTCCGGCTAGCCTCGGGCCGCCCAGGCATCGACCCGTGCCACCAGATCGGCAGCGGCACGGTTGCGAGTATGCCGCCGGTAGAGCAACAGCATCCAGATCGGTAGGGGTGGTACGAGTAACACCAGTGCAATCAGCCAGGCACTGGCCGCAATCGCCAGTGCAATCGGCGATTGGTCGCCCAGCAGAAAAAAGAGCGGCAGTGGCGCCAAGATGCCGATTGTCAACACAATACTACCGCCACCGGCGATCAGCACGGCACCGCAAAGAAACCATGCGGCAAGGTTGAAATCCAGCCGATAGAGCACCAGCGCCAGGCTTTGTTCGAGGGTTGTGCCAAACGAGCGCTCTTCCTGAATCCATGGCTGAAGCGCATAGATCAGGCTGCTGTAGCTCGCCCCACCCACCAGCAGGCCAAACAGATAGACGCCGCCGAAGAAGAGCCCGATCAGCACAAAGCCGATGGCGCTGAATGCACTGCTACTGCCGGCCTGGGCCAGAATGGCGGTAAATGCAATACCGATGAACCAGATCGGGCAGATGCAGATCAGGCTGACGATCGACGAGACGATCTGCATGATCAGGGTGTAGATCAGGGTGAAACACCCCATCCCGGCGGCACGTCGCGGCCGGATCGCCAGTGCCGTGCGGATCAACACCGGTTTGCCGTCGAGCGCCGCCGCCGCCGCCCGCGAAAGCCCGCCGATCAGGTAGATCAGCAGCGGCATGCTACAGGCTGCCATGAACAGGATAACCACAACCGCCCAGCCATCCCCGATCCGCTCGATAAATCCAACCAGCAGTCCGATGGCGATGGCCATCGGTACGATCCAGAGTGCTGCGAGCAGGGCAAAGCGCAGAAAATGCTTGCGGTAGATGCTGATTCCATCATCAATGAGCGTCAGGAGTGGCTGTAAGCGTTCTTGCATTGCTGTGCCTCAGGGTTGTGGCCGCGCTTCGTAGTGCGCCGCGTACGCACCGGCGGCCGGCTCCACCGCCCGCGGGGTGCTATCACCGGGGGGCGGCTGTGCCAGCCGCCACAGCAGTGCACGCAGGTCGGTTTCGTTGATCGGGATTGCTCGCGCCAGATCACGGACGAAGGTTTCATCGTCGAGTTGGGCGCTGATGGCATAGCGTCGGCCGAGCCGGCGCTTGAACTGTTCGCGGTAGTGCTGCTGTACAAAGGCACGCTTGCTGCCGCGCTGCAACAGATCGGCGACACTCTCGACATACTCAGCACTGCTGCGGCGGGTTGTCTCTTCGCGCAGCGGCACCGGCCGGCCGAAACGCCGCCCACTCATACCAAGGTAGAAGGCAACCGCAGCACCGGCATATGCTGCGGCCCAGCCCCACGGCGAGCTGAAGAGCAACCCGGTACTTGATGGCGGTGCGACCCGCCCGTGATGGTATTCGTCGAAGACGATTCGCCCGCCATACGGGACACGCCGCAGGAGGTTCAGCACCACCCGCGCATTTTCGGGGTTGCGTAATCCCGCGTTGGTGAACGGGTAGACGCTCGAACTGATGTAGGCATAGCCGCGCCCACGCTGCATGCCGATCAATACCGCAGCATCCGGCTCGCCAAGGATCGCCGCATACGAATGAACACGTGGCACCACCATGCGGCCGGCACGCACCTCGGCTTCCGCAACCGCCGGCCGATCGAGTGCCGGTTGCAGCGGCGCACTGCGCGCAATCGTGGCGGTGGTGCTATAGACGCGGATATCGACTTCGAGTTCATCGAGAAGCGCGTTCGGTGGCCCCATAAACGCTGGTGTATCATCGGCCAGGATGAGTATGCCGCCATCTTCGATCCAGGTGATCACTTCCCGTGCTTCATCGCGTGTCACTGGTTCGGATGGATTGAGCATGACCAGCATGTCATCGTCGGAGCTCAACTCAAACGCACGATATTCCAGCCGCCGTGCGTCATACTCCATCTGGGCAACCCAGTTGAAGAAGGCATACGCCCCACCTCTACCAGCGGCATACGATGTCGGTGCATCAGGTGCATCGGCCGGCTGCGAGCGGCTCGGCCCGAGGGCAATAAACAGAATCAGGGTGCCAAAAAGCCCGATCACAAGCAGCAGGTCGCGCTGGCCTTTCATTGGCGTACCTCGGCATCACGGCGCAACTGCTCGATCTGGCCGCGAAACATGCTGAAGGCTGTTTCGTCAAGCGGTGCATGGCCATACCAGACACGATCAAATGTTTCGATAACCGGTGCCAGCCGGCGGCGGAGCTCTGGCCGCTCGTTGAGTTGTGCCAGATGCTCGTAATTGGTCAGCGCCCGGTCGTAGCGCAGCGCGCCGTGTTCATCCAACCAGAGCAGTGCCGAGAGATAGAGATAGCGCATTCCGGTGCGGTAATCCCCGCTTGCAGCATGGTCGCCGGCGCGGTCGAGTGCGCCACGCGAGCCGATGCCGGCATCTGGATCGGGATCAGCGACCTGCGTATCGCGAACCACCCCACGTCGTAGCCCGATCAGCATGTAGATGATCACACCAACCAGCAGCACAAGCCCAATGACGGCAATCACCCAGGCTACCAGGTTGGCCGACTGGGGGGATGCGGTGGTGATCGGTTCGAGCATGCGATCGAGGATGCGGCCGATCAGTTCGAGCAGGTCTATCAGCCACTGTGGCGGGGGCGGCGGTTCCGGCCGGCTCAGCGGAGGTTGGCCCATAATTGCATCAAGGCGTGCCAGCGCATCGGGTGGCGCGGCGCCGGCCGGCTGCGCCAGGGTATCGCTGATCGCGCCCAATCGCTCGGCAATCGGTACGAGATCGGGGTTAGCACCGGCTGTCGCCTCGGCTAGCCAGCGGTTATCAACCCGCACCAGGGCATCATCGGTAACGCGCACCTCGTGGATCGCCAGCAACTGTTCGACGGCCGTATCAAACTCGATCCGATCACCACGGCGGGCTGCAGTCGTCGCCGTGCGGATCAGAGCAGCATACTCATCGAGCGGTGGCGGTGGCGGTGGTGTCTGCATACCCCCATTGTATACCATGTCGTGCCGACATAGCATTATTGCAGGAAGAACACCCGCCGAGCCGGTTTCAGCTACCCCCGTGTGATGACGGTATCGGCGGCAGGCTAGCGATGGCCAAGAATAAACGAGAGGCGATGTGTCTGCTTCAAGAGGAGTTCACGGAGCAGATCACGGCGCGCTTCGGTGAAACGCACCGTTGGTACGGCAATACTCATGGCCGCCACTACCCGCCCACCGGCGCGATAGACGGGTGCGGCAATGCAGCAGAGCCCGGGGGTCGATTCTTCGCGGTCGAAAGCATAGCCGCGGCTATGGATGGCGGCAAGCTCGTGGCGTAACTGCAGTGGATCGGTGATCGTTGCCGGTGTTAACTGCTGCAATGGGTGATCAGCTGGGAAGTGCTGTGCCAGCTCGGCTTCGTCCAGGTCGGCGAGTAATACTTTGCCGACACCGGTGCCGTGAGCCGGAAAGCGCAGCCCGACGGCCGAGACCATTCGTATCGCACCGGTACCTTCTTCCTTGGCAATATACAGCACATCACGGCCATCAAGCACGGCAAGGTGAACCGTTTCATCACAGGCACGGGCTGTCTCGCGCACAATAACCTGACCATCGGCCACCAGATCGGTCTGCGCCATGTACGAACTGCCGATCTCGAAGATCGCCGGCCCAAGGCGGTAACTACGTTCACGCAACCCTTCGCGCAGATAGCCGCGCTCGGTGAGCGTATTAAGCAGGGCGTGCCCGCTGCTTTTGGGGATCCGTAGCGCAACACAAATTTCCGACAACGACAGGCCGTCGGCATGGCTGGCAAGGAGCTCGAAGATGTCGATCACACGCGCAGCCGATTTCACGCTGCCGCGTGTCTGGATGTCTGTGTCCATACCGTTAGAAGGTAGCCGTCAGGCCACCATCCACCACAATCGTGTGCCCGGTGATATAACTGCAGCGCTGCGACGCCAGAAACACTACCGCCTCGGCGATCTCGCCCGGTTCGGCCGGGCGTGCCAGCGGGATACGCCGCTGCCCGACATAGAACTGCTTGAAGAGCTCGGTTTCGTGTTCATTGATACCATTGACCACTGCCATTGGGGTTTCGACGAAGCCGGGCGCCACGCCATTGACGAGAATGCCATGCGGTGCAAGCTCAACTGCCAGGCAGCGGGTGAGTTGATCAATTGCCCCCTTGGCGGTGTTGTAGTGCGACGATTGCACCGCACCGAGGAAGGCGTTAACCGACGAGATATTGACGATCCGCCCGCCGCCGCCCTGCCGCACCATGGCCCGTGCCGCCGCCTGGCTGCAATGGAAGGCTCCATGGTACATGACATCAACCGCCCGCATCCAGGTGTTGAAATCGGCATCGAGGAAATCGATTGGGTAGAAGACGCCCGCATTGTTGACAAGGATGTTGATCGCACCAAATGCGGCAATCGTTGCTTCGACCATTGCCGCTGCATCACGGGTCACATCGGCGGTGAGCGCGGCCGCCCGGCCACCGGCAGCAGTGATCTCGGCCACCACCGCCTCGGCCGCCGCCTGCTGCAGGTCGGCGATCAGCACGGCCGCACCTTCACGTGCCAGGGCATGCGCCGTGGCGCGCCCGATCCCACTGGCGCCACCCGTCACCAGTGCCGCTGTTCCACTACAGACTCCGCTCACGCTACTGCTCCATCCTGACTGATCCGGGTTACTTCGTGCAGGCCACGGTACAGCACCGCCGTGACCTCGGTTGCCAGGGTTGCACCGGGGGCCAGCATGCTCGCCGTGCCCTGGGCAATCGCATCTTCGAGCCGATACGGATACCCGCTACATGGTTCGAGAATAGTAGTGTATAAGCCACGCCAGCCGCCATAAGCGCCGAAGACCCATACCGAACGAAAAACCTGCGGGTCGAAAGCCAGGCCGAAACCGGCCGCAGCGGCTGTATCGGTCAGTGCACACCAGCCGGCCGCCAGATCAACCGCATAGTAGAAATCGCAGGTGTGTGCCTCGGCCGGCGGCACCTGCCGCATATCGACGGGCGTGCCATCGGCGATTGCATGCGGCCAGCGAAATTCGGCGGTTGTCGGGGCAAGCCGGTCGCGGAAAACGGCATCGACCAACACCCGCCCGGCCGGCAGATCGATCCGTGATGCCGGCGAGATCCGCAGCGCCGGGTGGAGCTTCCAGAGGAAATCAAGCGGCCGTGCGCCGTCGTTGTGGATCTGGGATCGTATCTGCAAATGTGATTCGGCGGCCCGCAACACGATCTGTTTCTCGATACGCGTCGGGGTGACCACACCACTGCGCCACATACGCAGCACCACTTCGCCTGCCCCCTGATCGACCTGCCAGTCGTACGGCATCGACCAGAGTTCGCCGTGATCGGGGTAGGAATCACCGGCCACATCGGTCGGCGCATCATTGGGGAAGAGCTCATCCCACCCACCGCAAAACCAGTCGTCGTAGAGTGCGCCATACTGTACCGGGCGCGGTGGCAGCCGTGGGTTGTGCCACAAAACTTCGCGATCGGCCTGTTTGTCGATCAGCGACCAGATCTTTGCACCAAGTTCGGGCAGGACGACGGCGCGTAGATAGTGGTTTTCGAGCATAATCGCCTTGAAGCCGCGATAGGCCCAGTTTGTATCGATTGTGATCTGCCGGTTGGGCATGGCGCACCTCTTCGAATTGTGTAGCGACTACACCCGCTCGATGGTGATAATCTCCGAGGCTTCTTCCCCCAATGCAATCGTCACCCCATGGCGGGCCAACTCGGCACCGCTCTGCTCACTGCTGCGGTTGGCGTCACTGAGGTGCACCCGGTAGCGTGCATCATCATCGAGGCCGCGTGGCCGCACCGTGTGTTCCGGCTTGCCGCCAAGCGCCCGGAAGACGAACACCACACTGCGATCGCGCTCTGGCGCAACCGCCTGGATGGCATCCCAGCCATAGCCAACATACTCGACATTCGAGCGTGGCGGGTCGAGATGGATGATCTTCGCATCGCGGATCAAGCCGCGCAGGGCTTTGTATTCCGCCACCGCCGCCTTCGTCAGTGCCATCTGCTCGTCGTTCCAGTCGGTAATGCGTTGCATCAGGATGAGTGGCCCACCGAAGATCGAGCTGCGCAGAGTATAGGGTGTCGGGTCATCTTGCATGTAGCGTACGCTGTAGCGCGGCGAGAAGGGGTAGGACGCACCATAGATACCCTGGCGTGTTGCATACGAGGCGATATTATCGACAGTAATGCTGGTATGGTAGAGCCGCGCCATTTTGTAGGTCATCATGCAGCCGCCATCTTCGCAGTTTTCGAGCACAACATGGGGTCGTTCGCGACGAATCGTCTGCATAATTACATCAATGCCACGCTCCGAGCCACTATAGTTGCTGTCGCCCGGTGCATGCGAGTGATCGCTGCGCGTGCAGCGTTTCACCAGGTCTTCGGCATCCTGGATGATATAATCGATCTGCTCTTCATCGATCAACCGCAAGATCTCGCCGGTCAGCCAGTCGCGTGCCGGTTCGTGTGCCAGGCAGAGCGCTGCTGCACCCCAGTAGTCGTCAACCTCGGGGTGGATGAGCCATTCCGGGTGTGCCTGGGCAACTGGGGCTGCAACATTGCACTGAGGCAATGCCATATGCACCCCAAAGCGCATGCCGTGAGAATGGGCTCGCTCGACCAGTGGTTTCAGCCCGCGTGGAAACTTTGCCGGATCCGGCCGCCAGTCGCCGATATTGCGTGCCCAGCCAAGGTCGAGCACGACGAGTTCGATACCGAGTTCGGCACAATGTTCGATCACGTCCATCTGTTGCGCTTCGTTGATCTCGCGTTCATACTTCCACGAGTTGTATTGCGCCCACGGGTAGCGGTCATCGGGCATTGCCGGCGAAATAAACGCCTCACTGAAGCGTTGGGTGACATACCCGGCCTCATCCCAGTTGCCGGTGTAGGTGCCAACGAAGCATGGAGGAATGGTAAAGTTCTGCCCCGGCACCAGCCGGTGATCAAGCTCCTCGATGGTGCTGCGAATATGGGTTGCCTGCGGCTCGGCCCATGCCTGTAGCCGGCTCTTGCCGTTGAACTCCAGCCCGGCTACCAGCCCCGGCCCACCGGCGATATCGTGCTCGTGCCAGTAGGGTGTTGCCGGTCGCAATGCGATCCAGGCACAACTCGTCGGCCCCCAGTGGTGCGATGGATACGAACCCATGAAGATATCGTGCGGGCGTCGGCCAATCTCAAGGTGGAGCTGCTGTGGGGTAAAGAAGTCGTGGCGGTAGTTCCAGCTGAACTGCTCAACATGAAACAGATTGCTTGGCGCACCGGTCGCCCTGAGCGATAGGAAGCAACATGCGCTCACCTGCACCACACTGCTGCTCGTCAGCTCGCCCCACAGGCGTACAAACGGCATGCCGGGGAAGATCGCCGCATACTGCTGGAGTGTGAGCGCACCGTCGTGAGCCTGCAACCTGAGTGTCAGGATCTGCTCGCCGGCTTCCCCACTGCTGATTCCGGCCGGTTCGCAGGCCTGCCACACCACCGGTACGCCATCAATATGCAGCTCGCTGAGGGCGGCCGGTTGTGTTGCTACACCGTCGGCAGCCAGCTGCCATGCCAGCCGGCCATCGGCAAAGGTGAGGGTCACCGCGAGGCCGGTGCTCTGGAGCCGCCACCCGGCGGCACTTGTTTCAATCTGCATTCTCTACCTTATCGTTTCATGCACGGGGCGGTGCCACACCCCTCCGCCTCCTCTCCCAACATCGCGGGAGAGGAGGCAGGGGGCGAGGGGATCGGTGTGCCGCCTGCGGGAACGACGAGACCTAGCCGCGGGCCAGCAGGGCATTGGCCTTTTCGTCGATCTCGGCCGCGGCGTCGGCCGGCGTCGCCGAGTTGTTCCAGATCTGGTCGAAGGTCGGGTTCATAACCTCATTAACCAGCTGCGCGGCGCTGCCATGGTACAGGTCGCCGATCTGTGCATCCGGCAGGGTATCGACCACCGACTTGAAGCCGGCAGGCAGCCCCGAGAGGTAGCCGGGCGACTCGCGGTATTCGCGCCGGATCGGGATCCAGTCGCGGTTGACGGCCAGCTCCTTCTGATATTCGGTGGCCGACCAGTTGGCCCAGGCGATTGCCGCTTCGGGGGCCTGCGAGTCTTTGGCGATCACCCAGCCACCGAACCAGAATGGCAGCGAGCGGTTGCCCTTCCACAACGGCAGTGGTGCCATGTCCCAGTTGAATGGCGAATCGACATTGCTCGACATATACCAGGTGCCGTCGGCTACCATCGCGAGCTTGCCGGTCTGGAACAGCGAGACATCCTGCGCAATGGCCGACGCCTGGGTTGCATCGGGCGAGATGCCATGCTCATAGACGGTATCGCGCAGCCACTGCAGCCCTTCGACATTGCGCGGATCACTCACGGTGAACTTCGTCGGTTCGATCACCCGATCGAAGAAACCGGCACCGGCCGCCCAGCCGAAGGTCTGCGCCCCCCACCAGGCACCCAGCGCACCCTTGTCGAAGCCCCACTGCACCACCCGATCACCTTCGGTGATCGTCAGTTCGCGGGCGACTTCGAGCACCTTATCGTACGACCAGGTCGAGTCGGGGTAGGCGATCCCAGCCGCATCGAAGATGTCCTTGTTGTAGTAGAGTGCCATCATCTGGATGTTTTCGGGGATACCGAACAGATTGGCACCATCGAAGCGCCAGAAGTTGTACAGATCGAGCGGGTATTGGTCGGCATTGGCGAAATCGGGCACCATATTGACATCATCCTGCAGGTTGCGCAGTAGGCCGGCCTTGTAGTGGCTATAGGCCTGCACGTCCCACATATAGACATCAATCGGCGTGCGTGCGGCATACGCCAGATCGAGCTTCGACCAGTACTGGTCGTACGGGAAGAGTTGCAGGTCGATCTCGTACGTGCCGGCATATTTTTCGTTGAACATCTGCGCCCGCAGCTTGAAGTTCTCATCGAGCACCGGGCTGTTGTTCCACATCATGCCGGTGACCTTCAGCACCTGGCCACTGCTCTGTGCCGGTGCTTCGGCGGCCGGTGCTTGGGCGGCCGGTGCTTCGGCGGCCGGTGGCTGCGCCGGCTGCGCCGCCGGTGTCCCGCCGCATGCCGCAAGTGCCCCGGCCGCCAGCGCAGCCGAGCCAAACGCCATGCCACGCAGGAAGCGCCGGCGACTCATTCCCGACAGTTTCTCGTTCTCATTCGACATCGAATGCCTCCTTGTTCCTTTCCATCAGGATTCTGTATGTCAGATACACCGTTCGCACACCGAACGGCTCTGTATCAGGTGCGGCACTCGCCGCTACCCCTTGATACCGGATAGCACGATCCCGCGCACGAAATAGCGCTGTGCGCCGATAAAGAGCAGCAGCGGCGGGATGATCGAGACGGTCACCGCTGCCATCATCAGGTGCATTTGCGGCCCGATCCGGGGTGATCCCGAGAAGTACGAGAGCGCAACCGCAATGGTGCGCTGCTCTTCCCGCGAAAGATAGATCAGCGGTGTGAAAAAGTCGTTGTAGGTGCCGACAAACGTGAAGACCGACACCGTCGCCAGTACCGGTTTACTGAGCGGTAGAATGATGCTCCACCAGATCCGATACACACTTGCACCATCCATGTGCGCCGCTTCTTCAAGCTCAACCGGGATCGTCATGTAGAACTGGCGCAGCATGAAGATGAAAAAGGCGCTGCCAAAATAGGCCGGTACGATCAGTGGCAGGAAGGTTCCGACCCAGCCGATCAGATTGAACATCAGATACGTCGGCACCAGGGTCACGGCCCCCGGCAACATCAGGGTCGCCAGCACCATCATGAAGATGAAATCCTTCCCCGGTGCCCGCAATCGCGCAAACCCATAGGCCGCAAACGAACACGAAAGCAAGGTACCAACCAGCACCAGCGAGACGATGCTCGTGGTGTTCATGGCATACACATCGAACGGCCCTCGCGTCAAGGCCCGCACGTAGTTTTCGAACTCTGGCCGGTATGGCAACCAGATCGGCGGCGAAAGGTATACCTGTTCGGCGGCCTTGAGTGATGTCGAGAGCATCCAGAAGAACGGCAACAACACCACAATGCCGCCGGTACATAAGATCAACAGTACCAGTGCAGTGGCGAGGCTATCCTGGCCGCGCCGCGAACGCCAGAACGGTAGCGAACGGTTTGTCACACTCATTTGCTTTTCCCCTGTCGCTCGCTCTCGTAAAAGACCCAGAGCGGCGATGATCGGAAGACAAGCAGCGTCAGGATCATGACGATAATGAACATGACCCACGCCAGCGCGGCTGCATACCCCATGTTGAGGAATAGAAAGGCATGCCGATAGAGGTAGATGGCCAGGAAGAGTGTTGCGTTGTTTGGCCCGCCGCCGGTGATGACGAATGCATCAGTGAAGACCTGGAGTGCGCCGATGATGCCGAGCACCAGGTTGAAGAAGGTGACGTGCGAGATCAGCGGTAAGGTGATATTGCGGAACTGCATGAGCCGGTTGGCCCCGTCGATCTCGGCCGCTTCGTATAGCTCCTGCGGGATTCCCTGTAACCCCGCCAGAAAGATTAGGGTCGTGCCGCCGACACCCCACAGGCTGGTGATGATCAGCGCCGTCAGCGCCCAGTTGGGATCGGTGAGCCAGGCCGGCCCGCGTAGACCTGTGAAACCGATCAGTACGTTAATGATGCCGAATTCGGCATTGAAGAGCCAGCGCCACAGCATGGCAACCCCAACCCCGAGATGACGGTCGGCAAATAGTAGACTGAACGGAAGAAAGTGACGCCGCGCATCTTTCGGTTGAGGAGCACGACCAGCCCTAACCCGGCGATTAATCCCATCGGAACACTGACAATTGAGTAGATCGCACTGACCCGTAGCGACTGCCAGAAGAGTGGCTGGCTGAACATGTCGACATAATTTTCGAGCCCGACCCACTGCGGGTCGGTCAGTAGATCGTAGTCGGTAAAGCTTAAGAGGAGTGATGCGACGACCGGCCCGAGGGTGAAGAAGAGCAAACCGAGGATCGCCGGTGACATGAAGATATAGGCATGGATAGCGTCAATCGTACGCCGCTTCAAGAAGCGGCGGCGTGCCGGTGCGGCGCTCTGCGCGATACGCGCACCACCTGTGGGGGTCTTCTCTACCATGCATACTCCCCTTCGAGTAGTTCTGCCCAATAACCGGCCGGTTTGTTCTTATATGTGAACATCATTCTTATGTGCGAACAACCAAGAGTATAGCAAACGCGTATTGCGTATGTCAAACCCCGATCCCGCAACCGGTGGAATCACCGAGCCATGCAAGGGATGCGGTGGGTGGGTTTCCCTGGCCGCCGTAGATCATGCTGTGAGCGCAATCCGTATCAGAGCCGAGCCCTCTTCCGGTAGTTCGGTAAAGGTCAGGCCGTTGCTTGCAAGGTCAGTGCCGGGTAGCCGGATCTTCCGATCATCGCCGAGCCATTCGAGCTCATACTGCTGTGATGGATCGATACCGTGCAGCAGGAAGCTCCGCGACGGTTCACCGCCGGGCAATCGGAAGACGGCCAGCAGATGTTCGCTATCACCTGGCATGCGATACTGAAAGGCAGCCCAACGGTCGCCGAGGCCAAAGCGCTGCGGCTGTGCACTGAGTCGGATCAGATCGGCCTCTGGCATGATCCGCCGTACATGCGCTTTGTAGATCGCAATATGCTCACGATAGCGTTCGGCCACCCACGCCGGCAGGTCGGGGAGTTTCTGCGAGAAGCCAAAGCGCCGCAGCATCGAGATGCGCGTGTAGTAATCGATCTGATGCCGCGTAAGTGCCGGATCACGCGGATCGAACTTCTGCATGCGGTGTTCGGCAAAGGCCCATTCGCAGTAGCCCCAGTGCAAGAGCGCCTCGGGTGCCAGCATGGTGCTCGCACCCCAGAAGAGCTGCAAGCTGTGTTCCGGCCAGTCGGGGTCACTCAGGAAGGCCATATGGGTCTGCCGCGCAATGCCGAGGTCGATCCGCAATCCGCCGGAAGAACAGTTTTCGAGCACAACATGCGGGTAGCGGCTGCGGATCCGTTCAAGTAGTTCGTAGTACCCCTGGTAATGGGCATATAACCCGTTGCCCGCGCCGTGGCCATGGTCAGTACGGTTGCAGCCCGCCTCCGGGTCGAGGTTGAAATCAAGCTTGATCCAGTCGCAGCGATACGCATCAATCAGCCGGTCGAGTGTGGCGAAGGCCCACGCCCGCCCTGCTTCGCTCCCGAGGCAGACATACCCGAGCCGCTCGCCGTCGCGCTGTGCGACGAGCTCAGGGTGGGTCTCGGCCAAGCGTGCTTCCTTGCCAAGCCCTTCGATCTCGCACCACAGGCCGAAAGCCATGCCTTGCTCGTGGACATAATCGCTCAGTGCGCGTATCCCGCTGGGGAAGCGCACCTCATTCACCAGATCCCAGTCGCCCCGGTAGTCGTACCAGTGGGTGCCAGCATCGGTTGGGCCGAACCAGCCGGCATCGAGGGCACACACCTCCATGCCGAGCCGCGCTGCGACATCAATATTGGCGCGGAAGGTCTCTTCATCGATCGCCCGATCCTCATAACTCCACCAGTGGTTCCACTCGACCGGGAGCTGGTCGGCGAGGGGGGCACGTGGGTACCAGTAGCTTCGCCCAACCGCCGCATACTGTGCTGAAATTGCATTCAGATCGCCATGTGCCAGCACCAGCACCACCGGTGGTGCCGCGATGCGTGCGCCGGGCGCCAGATCAACGGCAAATTCCCAATCGTGCAGGCCACCGCTGAGTGTTATCCTGCCGTCGCTGTGAACCTCTGACCGTAGCACCCAGTTGCCCGACCATGCGACTGCTGCCGAGAGAATCATGCCATCGGCGCGTTCGAGTGCTAGCCATGGATGATGCCCCTTCGACGAGCGGCCGGCCCGGCTCTCAAGCATGGTTGTCTGGTTGAGCGGCAGTGTATGGGGTTCGAATTCAAGCCCCCACGATCCGGTAAAGCTCAGCAGGCGATATGCCGCGACCGGCAGGTCGAGCGCAAATGAATCGAGACGCGTGATACGCTGAACCTGACTGCCGCGATTCTCGACTTCGATCCAGCTTTCGATCAGCGCTGTGCCTTCGTAGAGTGCCAGGTGGAGATCAATCGCCACAGCTGCTGCCACATGATGGGTATGGATCGTCACATGTCGCCGGCCACCTTGGGTCGCATCACTGACACCAACCACCGTCAGCCCTGTGGTGTGCCCGTCGATCCGGTGCCCGCCGATTTCAACGCCGAACATGCCTGATGTTGCGCCTGCCGCCCCATACCCCGGCAGACCGAAATGCACCAGCTCAATGCCGGCAGCCAGCCGCAGCGTACAGTGGAGGGCGGATGTGTCGAGTACAAGTTCAGTCTGCATGGTGCCTCTTCTTAAACTCTGTATCGCTTCGACGTACTGCGGCGATCCGGTCGCGCAGATAATCGATCGACTGTGCATCGATCGCAAATTCGATCACAACATCGGCGGTTCGATCCACAAGCGCCGCCAGATCCGCAACGCAGTTGTGTGTCACCACAAGATGATCACACTCGGCTGCCAGGCGTCGCACATCATCCGGTGCATCGATCAGCGCTGTTGCCACCGATCGATCCGGCTGATAGCTCAAAATGACATGCCGTAATGTTTGCGCTGTCTCGTTGAGGGTACAGATCAGGCCGATACGCGGGTGAGTCAGGCGTGCCAGGCCGAGGATCGTGGCCGGTGATGGGCGTGTATCTACACCGATCACCTGCGTGCGGTGGTGCGGCAAAGCCTGGCCAACCTCGGCAAGATGGTGAAAGGTGGTCACGATCAGGTCGTGGTGATGCGCAATAGTCGCAGCATTATCTGCCAGTTCGTCGAGCAGCCCGGCCGCCACCGGCAGTTCAAGCAACCGCGCCAGCTGCTCGGCCAGCATGTCGCTGTCGTACTGATTACATTCGAAGAAGCGAATGCGTACTTCCGCCTGGGCATAGACCGCCTCAACCACGGTGTAGAACTCTTCGAGAAGCTGCTCGCGTGCAACGCCGGCGGCCATGGCATCCCATACCGCGATATGAGTTCGTTCGCGCAGGAGCTCGAGCACACCGGTAGCCTCGGGAACCCGCCGCACAACCGGGGTGCGCCGCCCCGGCACGGCTTCGAGAATGCCGAGATCAACCAGCGAACGGCAGGCCTTCTGGATCGTGTTACGATTGGCTCCGAGCTCGTCGGCAAGCCGCCGATGCGATGGCAACGAAGCGCCCGGTGGGTAGACCCCGCTGCTGATGCGGCTGATGATCGCATGCCGGATGTCGTCGGCAGTGACGTATCCTCGCGTCATGAGAGTTGCTCATTTCAGGTGTGCTATACTCTGGCCTATGGCTTAGGCCATAATCCAAGTATTCACATCCTACGCCGGTAGGGCGCACCTGTCAAGTGAACATAACCGGGCCTACAGGGCGGAAGGCGGCCAAGCTTGCCATGAAAGGGAGATCGCAATGAAGATTGAGGCAGTCGATTTCTATTATTTGTCGATGCCAGAGATCCACGATGTTGGTGATGGCAGCCAGGATGCACTACTAGTAAGGATCCAGGCCGGCGAGTATACTGGTTGGGGGGAATGTGAAGCGGCGCCACTGGTCTCGATTGCCAGTTATGTCTGCCCCATGTCGCATAGCGCCTGTAAGCCGGTTCGCGACTCAGTGCTTGGCCAGCGAATCGACACACCCGATGATATTCGGCGTATCGGGGATCTGGTGCGTGCCAACTGCCTTGATCTGCTCCAGGCTGATCATACGCTTTCGGGCATCGATATCGCGTTGTGGGATCTGCTTGGCCGCCGTTACGGCGAACCGGTCTACCGGCTCCTTGGTGATCGGGTAGCCACGCCGAAGCTGCCGTATGCCTCGCAGCTTTTCGGCGATACGCCAGACGAAACGCGTGAGAAAGGGCAGCTGGTGCGGCGACTCGGCTATCGTGCCGCAAAGTTCGGCTGGGGCCCGTATGGTCGCAATACTCCGGCCGATGATGCAGCGCATGTGTTTGCCGCTCGCGAAGGGCTTGGCGATGATGGTGTGCTGCTGATCGACGCCGGTACCATCTGGATTGATGATGTGGCATTGGCGGCGGCACGGCTCGATGCCCTGCGTGCTTGCCGTGTCACCTGGCTCGAAGAGCCGTTTGGGTCGGGGGCACCCGGGTCTTTCCGCCCGCTCGCGGGCATGGCAGCGCCGGTGCGCATGGCGGCCGGCGAGGGGTGCCACACATTCCACATGGCTCAGCAGCTGCTCGATTACGCCGATCTGGGATATATTCAGATCGATGCCGGGCGGATCGGTGGTATCAGTATTGCGCGTCAGGTGGCCGAAGCAGCAAGCGCCCGCGGTGTGACGTATGTCAACCACACATTTACTTCGCATCTGGCGCTGAGTGCATCGCTGCAGCCATATGCCGCCAGTGCGCCGCAGGCGATCTGCGAATATCCGGTCGAGCCGCGCCAGTTGGCGCTCGATATCACCAAGGAACATATCCTGCCCGACGCCGATGGCCTGATCCACCTGCCCGACGCACCCGGCCTCGGCATGACGCCCAATATCGCAGCATTGCAGCAGTATCTGGTCGATGTCGAGATCCGGGTCGGCGGCAGGGTGCTGTACCAGACCCCGCCGCTGACGGCATAAAAAACCGGCGTGGCACTACTGCCACGCCGGCTTGCGCCTGCTTATGCGCCGAGTGGTTCGGCCGGTCGTTTCTCGCTCAGTTGCAACACCTCGCGGCGTATGAAGGTCAATTGCCTGGTCGTCTCATCAATATCAACGACGATGGTATCGCCTGGTTTGAAGGTGCCCTTGAGCAGATCACGCGACAGTGGTGTTTCGACCATGCGCTGCACCGTGCGGCGCAGTGGGCGGGCACCATATGCCGGATTGTACCCTTCGCGCACCAGGTAGGTCTTGGCGGCCTGGCTGAGTTCAAGGATCACACCCTGCTCTTGCAGTCGGGCACCGACTTCTGTCGCCAGCAGCTCAATGATCTGGATGAGCTCGATCTCGGTCAGCGCATGGAAGACAACAATCTCATCGATGCGGTTGAGGAATTCGGGGCGAAATGCCTGCCGCAGGGCTTCCTGCACCCGTTCACGGGCCGCCTCCTGCGCATTGCGATCATGCGAGCGCACCAGGCCGATACTCTGCTGACGCACATGCTCGGTGCCGACATTGGATGTCATGATCACGACGGTGTTGCGGAAATCGACCGTATGCCCCTGACCGTCGGTCAAGCGCCCGTCATCAAGCAACTGCAGCAGGGTATTGAAGATATCGGGATGCGCCTTTTCGATCTCGTCGAAGAGGATCACCTGGTACGGCCGGCGGCGTACACTTTCGGTCAACTGCCCGGCCTCTTCGTAGCCGACATACCCCGGCGGCGCGCCGATCAACCGCGAGACGGTATGGCGTTCCTGGAATTCGCTCATATCGACACGCGTCATCGCATCTTCGCTATCGAAGAGGAACTCAGCCAGCGCTTTGGCCAGTTCCGTCTTGCCGACGCCCGTAGGCCCGACGAAGATGAAGCTGCCGATCGGCCGGCGCGGATCACGCAGGCCGCTACGGGCGCGGCGGATAGCATCAGAAAGCGCGACTATCGCTTCGTGCTGGCCGATCACCCGTTCGTGCAGCCGCTCTTCCATCTCGACGAGTTTTTCGCGTTCGGTTTCGAGCATCCGCTGCACCGGCACGCCCGTCCATGTCGAGACGATCGCTGCAACATCGTCTTCGTCAACCGTTTCGTCGAGGTTTGATGTCTTCAGCCATTCACCGCGGGCGATGTCGAACGCCTGCTCAAGTGCAAGATAGCGCGCTCGCAGGGTAGCGGCGCGTTCATAATCGCGCCGTTGGCCGGCCTCTTCTTCTTCCTGGCGCAACTGCAACAGTTCGGTCTCTTGTTCACGTAGTGCCGGCGGCATCGAGAAGATATCGATACGCAGCTTGGCCGACGCTTCATCGATCAGGTCGATTGCTTTATCGGGCAGGAAACGATCCTGGATGTAGCGGCTCGACAGGCGAGCTGCCGCTTCGATCGCCGCATCGCTGATCGTCAGCGAATGATGCTCTTCGTAGCGCTTGCGCAGGCCACGCAGCATCTCGACGGTCGTCTCGACATCCGGTTCTTCAACAAATACCGGGCTAAAACGTCGTTCGAGCGCCGCATCCTTCTCGATATGCTTGCGATATTCATCGATGGTCGTCGCCCCGATAACCTGTACTTCGCCGCGTGCCAATGCCGGCTTCAGCATATTCGATGCGTCAATCGAGCCGACGGCGGCACCCGCGCCGACAACTGTATGCAGTTCGTCGATAAAGAGGATGACATGCCCGGCGCTGGCCCGTACTTCATCCATTACCGCTTTCAGCCGCTCTTCGAACTCGCCACGGAACTTCGAGCCGGCAACCATACCGGCAAGATCAAGCGCCAGTAGCTTGCGATTACGCAGCGGCAACGGTACATCGCCCGAGATGATCTTCTGCGCCAACCCTTCGGCAACTGCCGTCTTGCCGACACCGGTTTCGCCGACCAGCACCGGGTTGTTCTTGGTGCGGCGGCAGAGGATGCGCATGACGCGGGTGATCTCGGGCTCACGGCCAATCACCGGGTCAAGCTTCCCCTGTTGTGCCAGTTCGGTTAGATCCGAACTATACTTCGCCAGGATCTCATAGCGCCCTTCGGCACCCGGATTGTCGGCGCGCTGGTTGCCGCGAATGTCCATCAGTGCCTGGTAGATCCGTTCCTGATCGATACCGAAACCATTCAGAATTCGCGATGATGCACCTTCGCGCTCACCACTGATTGCAATCAGCAGATGTTCGATGCCGACATATTGATCACTGAGGCGGGTTGCCTCTTCTTCGGCGCGCTTGACGAGCCGCTGGGTGCGTGGTGTGATATACACCTGGTTGCCGTACCCATACTGCCCGTACACTTTGGGCGATTTCTCAAGCTCACGCTCAACGCGTTGTGCCACCATCTCGGCATCGACCGCCAGGCGCTCGATGGCCCGGCTCGTTAACCCTTCACGCTGGCGCAACATTGCCAGGAAGATATGTTCTACATCGAGCTGCGTATGATGCTGCTCGTGCATGATCTCCTGGGCTTCCTGAAATGCTTCTTGCGCCTTGTCAGTGAATCGTTCCAATTTCATGAATATCTACCCCCGTCTGGGTCGCAGCGCTGATGCGTCAGCAGTGTTTCTGCACACTAGTATAGCATAGTCTATCTTCCGGTGGCATACTTTCGCCCACGTCCGCAGAGCCGAGCAGTTCTTCTCGCCGGCAGGTGCGGCAAAGCAAACATCCGAGATTCGCTAAAGCCACATCCAATCCGTGGATCCTACCGTATGTACCTATGAGCGTGCAAAGATATTGCACGAAGTTTGCAAAAGAAGAGTAAGGTAAGGAGACAGTCCAAGATGAAGAATCGTTCGTCGTTTGTCATGGCGCTGGTCGGTGCATTGATTGCACTCGCGCTCATCCCATCGGCATTTGCGCAGTCGGGGAACGCGATGGTGCGTGTCGTCCATGCATCGCCCGATGCCCCCGCGGTTGATGTCTGGATCAATGGCAGCAAGGTTGATGCGCTGACCAACGTTCCGTTCTTCACCGCC
>CALLZL010000616.1 GCA_937859575.1 uncultured Chloroflexota bacterium | reverse complement strand
CACGATCGCCACCGCGTGTGCTGCCGGCTCACAGGCGATCGGTGAGGCTGCCGAGGTGATCCGGCGTGGTGATGCGGTGGCCATGGTTGCCGGCGGCACCGAAGCGCCGATCTGCCGCCTGGCATTGGCGAGCTTCGGTGCTGTGCGGGCACTCTCGACACGCAATCACGATCCGGCCGGTGCGTCACGGCCGTTTGATGCCGATCGTGATGGGTTTGTACTTGGCGAAGGTGCCGGTATCTTCGTGCTCGAACGCCTTTCGGATGCCCGCCGCCGTGATGCACCGATCTATGCCGAAGTGCTCGGCTATGCCTCGACCTGCGATGCCTATCATGTCACGGCTCCCCACCCCGAAGGCGACGGCGCCGCACGGGCCATGCTGCAGGCGCTGGTACGTGCCCGCCTGACACCCCGCCAGATCGATTATATTAATGCCCATGCCACCGGCACCCCAACCGGAGATGTTGCCGAAACCCGTGCCATTCGGCGTACCTTTGGTGAGTATGCTTCGAGCATCCCGGTGAGTTCGACCAAATCGATGATCGGTCATCTCACGAGTGCTGCCGGTGCCGTTGAAGCAGCGGCGACGATTCTGGCTATCAATCACCACTTGATCCCGCCGACGATCAACCTGGCTACCCCCGACCCACAGTGCGATCTCGATACGGTGCCGCTGCATGCGCGCCCTGCCGAGATCCGGATCGCTATGTCGAACTCGTTTGGCTTCGGTGGAATCAATAGTGTGCTGATCTTTCAGGCCGTACGCCACTAGCTATAGCCACTCTTTTTGGGGTGGGATCCATCCACTTTTTGTATAGAACTGCTTCCTATGCTATACTAGCTGCCATGAAGCCGGGCAGAGTCAACAATGGCGTTGGCCTTGCCCGGCTGCAAGTTCCCATAGCAGATGCGAAGGTATTTGCACCAAGAAGGAGTAAGCAGATCCATGTCGGAACAGTATTCGCTTCCACTCGAAACGCGCAGCATCCTCGGCAAGAAGGTCAATCGTCTGCGCCGCGCCGGTATCTTGCCGGCGACCGTCTATGGCAAATCACAATCACCGCTGTCGGTACAGGTTGACGCCCGCAAGTTTAGTGATGTCTACCGCAAGAGTGGCCGCTCGGCGCTTGTGAATCTTGAGATTGCCGGCCATGAGCCGATTGCGGCTTTCGTGCATACCCTGCAGCGCCACCCGGTCTCGCGGGTTGTGCTGCATGTCGATTTTCTGGCCGTTGACCTCAAGGTCGAAGTGACGGTGTCGGTGCCGGTGCATCTTGTCGGCGAGTCACCGCTGGTCGCTTCCAACGAGGCCATCCTCAACCAGCAGCTGCAATCGCTTGATGTACGCGCGCTGCCGGCGGTTATCCCACAGAGTATTACCGTCGATATTAGTGGCCTTACCAGCATCGATAAGAGCATCCACATCCGCGACATCACCTTCCCCGAGGGTGTGCAGTGTGTGATGAACCACGACGATCTGGTTGTAGGCCTGTCGCAGTCACGCACGGCGACCCAAGAAGAGGAGAGCACGGACGCCGCAGAGACAGCGGCCGAACCCGAGCTTGTCCGCGATGAGGACGATGGGGCGGAGGAAGCCAACTGATCGGTTTGTTCTACCGGCCGGGTACAGCCCCGGCCGGTTTTGCATTCACCATGACAAAGCCCGCGCCATACGGCGCGGGCTTTGTCGTTCGTTGGGTGGGGTATCGCTTCCGGCAGTGCTAGCGAGCGCTACCGGCGGCGACACCCATGTGCTTATGACTCATGGGCATCACCCCCTTTGTGCCTGAACGGCATTGCTAAAACGAATACATCGGTACTATAGCCGAGCCGCCGATGAATGTCAAGAGGTTTGACGGCTGATTTTTGCCTGCATATCAGAATGATCGGCGACGGCGTAAGACGACCACCGAACGGGAATGCACCGTGTACTCGAGCCCGTCGAGGAGCGGCTCGTGCCCCGGTTCGACGATATCGTCGGGCGAGTCGAGGCTGGTATCGACCACCCGCAGCCATTCGCCGGCGTGCCCCTCTTGGATGGTGAAGATCAGATCACGCACATAGCCGTTGATCATAACATACAGGTCATCGTCATCAACTGCCTCGCCATGCAGGCAGTAAGCGATCGTATGTGAATGAAAACTCAGGTCGGGCAGTGCACCAACCCCATACCAGCGGATGTCGCTGCGCCAGAAGCGGCCTCGGGCGATCGAGGGGTGAGCCTTGCGAAAGGCGATCATCATGCGAAAGAAGCGAAAGATGTCGCGATTGCGCTCCAGGAGATCCCAGTTGAGCCAGGTCGTTTCGTTGTCTTGATTGTACGGGTTATTATTGCCGTGCTGAGTATTGAGGAACTCATCACCGGCACATAACATCGGCACCCCATTGGCGAGCATCAGGATAGCACAGATGTTGCGCACCTGCCGGCGGCGCAGCGCCAGTACATGCAACGGCGCGCCGACATCCCCCTCCCAGCCGCAATTCCAGCTCCGATTATCATCGCTGCCGTCGGTATTATTCTGGCCGTTGGCGAGGTTGTGTTTGTAGTTGTACGACACCAGATCATAGAGGCAGAAGCCGTCGTGGGCAGTAATGAAGTTGACGCTCTGATAGGGGCGATAGGCATCGTGCAGTGTATCGGGGAAGAGGTCGTCGCTGCCGTAGAGCCGCCGCATCAGTTCATGCACCATGCCCGGATCGCCACGCACGAATGAGCGCACATCATCGCGAAACTTGCCATTCCACTGCAACCATGTCAGGCCGGGGAAGCCACTGCCGAGTTGATAACTGCCGATATCCCATGCTTCGGCCACCAGGCGTACATCGTAGTTGTGGGCAAACTGGCTGATCTCGGCAATCAGAGCCGGATCATTCATATTGATCGTTCCGTCGCTGTTACGGGTGAAGATCGAGGCTAGATCGAAGCGAAACCCATCGACCTGCATCGTCGCGCTCCAGAACTGCAGGCTGTCGAGGATCAGGCCACGCACTGCCGAATGGCCGCAACGCAGGGTGTTGCCGGTGCCCGAATCATTAATATACTCGTTCAGGTCGCGATTCATCAGGTAGTAACTACGGTTGTCGATACCGCGATAGCTGTAGGTCGGCCCGCGTTCACTGCCTTCACTGGTATGGTTATAGACAACATCAAGCCAGACTTCGATCCCGGCGGCGTGGAAGGCGCTGACCATGGTGCGAAACTCGTCGATCGGGTCGTCGTAGGCGTATTGCATATGCGGCGAGAAGAAGTTGAGCGTCATGTAGCCCCAGTAGTTGCCCTCGTGCGGGTCGTACTGCTGTACCGGCAGGAGTTCGACAATCGTGATGCCAAGCTCCTGCAGATATGGGATCTTCTCGATCAGGCCGGCAAATGTCCCGCGATGCTCTGGGGTAACCCCCGAGTTGGCGCGCATGGTAAAACCGCGTACATGCAGTTCGTAGATCACGGCATCGGCGGTGTGCCGCGGGCGGGCGATCGGTTCCCACTCATACGGCGGCCGAGGTGCCGGCAGGATGCCGAGTGGCGCCACGCCATCGGTCGGGCCGGGGCGAACACACGCATCCCGGCTATAGCATGGGGGGAAGAAGACCCCGGGCGCGTAGGGATCGAGCAGGATCTTCTGTGCGTCGAAATGATGGCCGGATTGGGGATGCACCGGCCCTTCGACTCGATAGGCATACAACGTTGCACCGCGCAGATCGTCGGCTGGCACCCAGCAATGCCAGACACGCCCCGTTTTGTTGGTGCGATGGTTGAAACGGTACTGATACACCGGTGTGACCGGATCGTCGGCACGGTAGAGCAGCAGCGTAACGCCGGTTGCATGGCGCGAGTAGAGGGCGAAGTTGTAGGCCTGATGTTCTTCGATCCAGGTGGCACCGAGCGGCGAAGCAGCTCCTTCGTGCATTTCTCGTGGTTCTATGGTGCGAAGCAGGCCGCGTCGGTTGTACACGTCACCATCCTTTTTATTCGAGATTCGCTACCGGTTGAAGCCAGACGATCTGGTATGGCTGGAGGAGCAGGGTCTCGGCAGCCGAAACATGCGCCCCGCTGATCAGGTCGGTAAAATGATACGCCAGCCCATGCAGCCGTAGCTCATTACCCTCGATCGCCTGGTCGCGTTCGCTGAAATTGGCGATCACGAGTACCTGCTCGCCGGTGCCATGGCGCGTATAGGCAAACAGGTGCTGGTGATCCATGGCGGCGATGGTCGTCTCCTGGCCGCTGAAGGCACTGGTGCGCTGCCGGGTGCTGATCAGATGCCGCAGGCGTGCTGCCAGTTGCCCTTCGATACTCGTCGGGTCGTGACGCCGTTCGAGTTGGGTGGTGTCGGTCGGCGGGCGATGCACCCAGCGGCTATCGGCTGCTTTGGCCGGATCATCACGGTAGTGGTAGTCGTTGAGCATGCCGATCTCATCCCCCAGGTAGATCAGCGGCACCCCACCGATCGAGAGAATCACGGCATGGATCATGAGGATACGCCGGATCGCCAGTTCGGTGGCGTATGGATCACCGCCGGCTGCTTCGAGGCCGGCCAGCGAGGCGCAGGTACCCGAAATGCGCGCATCACCGGTCTTCGGATTTTCTTGAAACGGCAGGCCGCGTGCGAAGCTCCCGGGGAAGCGCCCAGTATAGAAGCTGTTGAGAAACCGTCGGTGGTCGTTACCATTGGCGATCCCGACTCGCTGTGCATCCTGATCGTCAAATGTCCAGCCGATATCATCGTGGCAACGTACATAGTTGACCCATGCGCACTGATCGGCGATGGCGAAGCGCGTCTGCATCGAATAGCGCAGCAAGCGCACATCACGCGTCGCCAGGCTCTCCCACAGTAGCGCCATGAGCAGCGGGTTGTATGAGATCTGGCATTCGTTCCGGCCGATATAGCGCGCCACTTCATCGGGATGCACGATTGCCTCGGATTTGAACAGCAACGCCGGGGCGGCGATCTGTGTCAGCGCATTAAACGCCTGGATGAGCCAGTGCGCCTGTTCGAGATTCTCGCAATTGGTGCCGATCTCCTTCCAGATAAACGCCACCGCGTCAAGCCGGAGCACCTCAACACCCACATTTGCCAGGAAGAGCATCTCTTCGGCCATGGCAGTAAAGACGGCCGGGTTGCTATAGTTGAGATCCCACTGATAGGTGTGGAAGGTTGTCCAGACCCAGCCGCCGATCTCGGGGCGGTAGGTAAAGGCACCGGTATGTTCATCGGGGAAGATCTCACGCACCGTCTGCTCGTAGATATCGGGCATGGTGCGATCGGGGAAGATATAGTAGAAGTCGCGCTTTTCTTCATCACCGGCGATTGCTGCCTGTGCCCAGGGATGTTCATCGGAGGTGTGGTTGAATATGAAGTCGAGGACCAGGCTGATTCCTTCTTGCCGCAGCTCGCGGCTTAATTCGGCGAGTTGCTCGATAGTGCCGAGCGCCGGGTTAACGCGCCGATAGTCGCTTACGGCATAACCACCGTCGCTTTCGCCTTCGGGAGCAGCAAACAGCGGCATGAGGTGCAGATAGCCGATACCAAGCTCTTTGAAGTACGGGATGCGGTCGCGAATGCCGCCCAGATCACCGGCAAAGAGATCGACATAACACACGGCACCGATGATGGTGTTTGACTGGATCCAGCCGGGATCAGCCTCGCGGGCGGTATCAAGCGCCTGCAGATCAGCCGGGCGGGTGGTGACGGCATGCGCAGCAGCGGCGAGAATGCGTTCGAGATGGTAGAGGAAGTCGTACTGCCGGCCATAGAGGCGGTAGAGCAGATCGAAGAGCCGGCCAAAAAGGGGATGCAGCCGGCGGTCGAAGGGTTGCCATGTTGTGGCTCCGGCCGCCGGGGCGAAATTCC
>CALLZL010000615.1 GCA_937859575.1 uncultured Chloroflexota bacterium | reverse complement strand
AGAACAAAAGAACAAAATCACTGATCTCTTTGCTCCTTTGCTCCTTTGCTCCTTTGCTCCTTTGTTCCTTTGTTCCTCCGTCCCTTTGTCCCTTTATCCTTTTGTTCCTTTGTTCCTTTGTCCCTTTGTTCCTTTGCTCCTTTGTTCCTTTGTCCCTTTGTCCCTTTGTCCCTTTGTCCCTTTGTCCCTTTGTCCCTTAGAGTACACCCATGAACACACCCCCACACCCCATCCCGCCAATGCCCTCGGCAGTCGGGTTAACACATCTGAAGGTCTATGACACGCGCACGCCGGATGGATTGATCGGCGGCAGCCCGCATGTCCATTTCGTCTGTACCGAGATGTACATTATCGTTGGTGGGCGTGGTGCAGTACAGACACTCAGCCCCAGCGGGTTTCACGAGACGCCGCTCGAACCGGGGATGGCGCTCTGGTTTACGCCCGGCACGATCCACCGCCTGATCAATGGTGACGGTTTACTCGAGATCCAGATCGTTATGCAGAATGCCGGGCTACCTGAAGCGGGCGACTTCGTGCTGACCTTCCCCGAAGCGATCCTGAACGACGCCGATGCCTATTTCGATGCGGCATCGCTCTCGCCGCGCGGCGAGGTCTACACCAGCAGTCAGGCAGCGGCAGTACGCCGGCGCGACCTCGCGGTCGAGGGGTTCACCGAACTACGGCAACGCTATGATGCCGAAGGAGCTGTCGCGCTTGAACGCTTCTATACCGCAGCACTGCGATTGATTCAGCCCAAACTCGATACATGGCGTGGAGTGTGGCAGCGCGGCCCACTCGCAGCGACTACGCGTACCGGCGAGCAACTCGCCGCCCTCGCCGCCGGTGATACCACCCACCTGCACGAGGGCAGCCTCTGCATGCTGCCGCCGCCCGGCGACAACCGGCGGCTTGGTGTCTGCGGCACCCTTGGGGTGTATCTCCCCGAAGGGGCACTGCGCACATGACAAGCGACACCCGGGTGATGATCGCGATCAATCCATCATCTCCCCTCGAAGCAGCCTGCCACCGCTTCCTCGGTGATCTGCGCGGCTGGGTGTGTGTGTCGATGGCGTGCTATGCCGATGCCCCACCAACCGATACACACGACCAGGCCACCCTTACAACTACGGCCAATCTTTGAAACCTTCTCTCTTCTCTGTGCAGGGGTACAATGGAACATCGCGTAGCAGAACACCTCACCCGGCAGATAAGCGCCGGAACACCGCTCGGCCCATGGATCACCCTCGGGCCATTCTACGAAGACTGTTCGGCACACGTAGTCGGGCTGACACTCTACGAACGGGCCGGTGCGACGGTTGGCCGGGCCGTGATCGATGCCGCCGCCGCCGAAGCGGTTGCCCTGTTGGCCGCAGCCCCGACCGAAGGGAGCAGCGGAACGTTCCGCGGCCGGCATGCACGTTGGGATCTGGTGCGCCGGCCGGAGCCCTATCTATCATGGGGCAACTACTATATCGCCAATCATCTGGTGACGGTGCTGCTCACCACCAGGATCACCCCCACGCATGCCGGCGTGCGCCGCTGGCGGCTGACGCAGCGTTTGAATGGCCGGGCACTTGTGACCCGTGATGGGCATGTCATTTTCGATAGTGCCGACCGGCAGCCAATCAGGCAGGGCAGCGCCCTGATCTATGAATTTGAGGCTGAACTCCGCGGCCAGCAGCAACTCGGTATCGCATTACTGCGTATCGGCCGCATGGCACAGGCCGGTGTGCGGCTCGAACTCCTCGACGGCGAAGCGACGACCGAACTGCCGCTTGATACCGCTGCAGATCCTGCAATTCGCAGCGCAATCGAACATGATGTGTATCGCCTGGCGCTTGGGCGTGATCTGTTCTACCCCGAGCAGCCGGTCGCACTGCAGGTTGCCGGGCCACGCGGCAACACCCCACTGCAAGTCACGATCCTCGGCCCCGAGGCTCCATATGAGAGCGGCAATACCCCGATCGAAATCGATCCCAGCACCGCAAGCCGCTATGGCGGAACACCGCAACAGATCCCGGCCGGGTTCGACGGCAGTTTCACACTCTGCCGGGCGGCCGATCTGCCGGATGGCTGCTTCCGCATTGTGTGTGAATGGCTGGATGCCGAAAACCAGCCGATCAGCAGCACCGGCTTCGACATCCGCAAAGTTACGCCGCAACCGGCAATTCATGGTGCGGCAAACAGCGATGCACGCCGCCATGCTGTACTCAGCTTCTTCGCCGGGGCCCGCGACTGGCATCCATCGCCGCCGGTATGGCGTCAGATCGCCCGCTATGCGCTCGGGCAGTATGATGCGATCGATGAGGCCGAACTGCGCGATCTCTGCATCTTTATCGCCGAGCGTAAAGACTGTGCCGATTTTGCCATCCAGGGGCTATTGCGGCTCATGGCCTGGGAATCACGCACACCACGCCTCAGCCCTCAGATCCACGCTCTGATGAAAGAGACGATCCTCGGCTTCAAGTACTGGGTGGATGAGCCGGGCGACACCGTGATGTACATGGGGTCGGAAAACCACCGGCTGCTGTTCCATGTAGCCGAATGGATGGCCGGCCAGCTCTACCCACTCGAAGAGTTTGGCAATAGCCGCCAGCGCGGCCTGTTTCATGCCCTCAAAGGGCGCACCTACATCACCGAATGGATCCGGCAGCGTGGGCGCTACGGCTTCGACGAATGGCATTCCAACGCCTATTACCCGATCTGTATCGCACCGCTGCTGAATGTCTATGATTTTGCGATTGCTGAAGATTACAAACTCAAAGAGATGGCCGGCGAACTGCTCGATGTCATGCTCTTCAACCTGGCCGCCGACAGCTATCGCGGCACCTTCGGCACGACCCATGGTCGCAGCTATGCGCTCTATTGCAAATATGCCGAGCTCGATGATACGGCCGGCACCTGCTGGTTGCTCTGGGGCACCGGCGCACTCGTTGATGGTGTCTTCGGCATGGCACCGGTATCACTGGCTACCAGCCACTACCGACCACCGGCCATGCTCTATCAGATCGCCAATGATCAGGAAGCCGTCGTGGAATCGCGCCAGCGCGGCGGCATCCTGCCCGGCAGCGCCCGTCACGCCGATTTTGTCGTCTTCCGTACACCGGATTACCTGCTTTCGGCAACCCAGGATCATCGCAAGGGCGAGTACGAAAGCTCAACCCATGTTGCACAGTTGACGCTACCGAACCGGGCGGCGATCTTCTGGAGTTGCCCGCAGACCAGCAGTGAAGGAGCCGGCCTGCGCCCCGATTACTGGTCGGGCAATACCTCGCTGCCACGCGCCATCCAGCAGCGCAATCTGCTTGCACTTCACTGGCGCTTGAACGATGCCGCCTGGATGACTCACTGCCTCTTCGAGCAAGGGCGCTTCGACGAAGTACGCCAGCAGAACGGCTGGTTCTTTGCACGGGTCGAGAACGCCTATGTGGCGCTCTGGGCCTATGGCGGCCTGCAGATCGGCATAGGTGGGCAGTACGCCGGCCGCGAACTGATCTGTACCGCCCGCCGCACCACCTGGCTGGTTGAATGTGGCCGCGCCGCCGACTGGGGCGATTTCGCAAGCTTTGTCGCGGCGATCGCAACGGCACATATCGAAAGCGACGGCGATCATGTCGCCTACCAGTCGCCATCGCTCGGCCGTTTTGCAAGCAGTTGGGATGCAACCCCGACCATCGACGGTAGGGCGATCCAACTCCATGGTTACCCGCTCGTCGAAAGCCCATGGGCTACGGCACGCTTTGGCTCAGGCGAATATGTATTACGCTATGGCGGGGAAGAGCGCGAGTTGTGGTTGAACATGTAACGCATCCCCGAAGAAGCAGAACCAATGCCACGATCGCATTGCATAAAGGAGCAATGATCCCATGAGCGAGCACGTGATCACCGACACCCTCTACGACGGCTACGTTCTTACGTGGCTGGTAGCCGGGCCACATGTGCGCGAGGTCGCCGATCTCGAACAGTATGGCAACGACAAACTGCAGATCATGCGCCGCTACTCCAGCAGTGAGCATGGCGTCAGCGGTCGCCCTACCGAACTGGCTACGCTCACAATCGATGACACCCCACTTGTGTGGCGCATCCAGCGCTGCGGCGATGATCGCTTCGTGGATCTGAGCGGCTTCTACCACCTGACAAGCCATCTGCGTGCCTGGGCCTATGCCGAGATCGAAAGCCCGACGAGCGGCAACCGGCTTTTTGAACTGACCGGCAACGCCCCGGCGGATGTCTGGATCAACGGCACTCATATCTTCCGCACCGAGCAGTTGAGCCATCAGATCCCGGCTACAACCACATTCGATGCGGAACTGCAGGCCGGCTGGAATAGTATTCTGGTACGCTTTGAGGCTGTTGCAGCCCGCGAATGCCCGTATGTCATGGCATTACGCATCGGCCAGGGCGAAGCGCTTGCGGTACGCCTGCCGACCGAGATCGGGCATCTCGAATTGCGCGCCAAGCTCGAACAGCTCTTTGCCGCCGCATTTATCGAACGTGATGTCTATGCACGCGGCGAAACGATTATTGTTCACTGGCCCGACGATCTACCGGAAGAGATCTATCAAACGATCGCGGTGCGTTTGCAGGATGAACACAACCGGATCTACTACGAGGGATTGCCGATCGCCAGAGCCGGTGCGACCAGCACCATCGGCAATGCCGCCCAGTTCCGCGATGGAACCTACCGCATTGTGCTCATGCCGCATCCGGATGTCTATTATCTGCACAATCTGCGGATCATGCGCGAGATCCCGTTTACCGTACTCCAGAACCGCTATTCGGATACCCCCTATGGAACTTATGAAGAACGGCGCCTGGAAGCGTTGGAAGATGCCACCCGCCGGCCCGGCAACCTGTATGCCGAGATCGCCCGCATGGAGCTTGGCCGCTGGGATGAACTGGATCACGAAGTACTGGCAACGACTCTCGATGGTATCAACCGGCGCAAAGATTGTAGTGATTTCTACCTGATCGGCTTGCTTGGCGCGCTGGCGCGCTATGGCAATCATCCGCAATTTCCGGATGATCTGGCAGCCAAGATCCGCAGCTGTGCACTCGGCTTCCGCTACTGGCTGAGCGATCCCGGCGCTGATGCCATGTGGTTTGCCTCCGAGAACCATCAGATCCTGTTCCACGCCTGCGAACTCCTGGCCGGCCAACTCTTCGCCGACGCGACCTTCAGCACGACCGGCGAAACCGGTGCATGGCATCTGGCGCGCGGTACCGGTATGGCGCTCGAATGGCTGCGTCGCCGGGCGGCCAGTGGCTTCCGCGAATGGGACTCAAACTGCTACTTTGAACATGATGTCCTGGCGCTGACCCATCTGGCCGATCTCGCTACCAGCGAAGGGGTCGGTGAACTCGCCACGGTTGTGCTCGACAAACTCTTCTTCACAATGGCGCTCAATTCGTATCGGGGGGCCTTCGGTTCGACCCATGGGCGTACCTATACCCCCTATATCAAAGGGGCACGCCTGGAACTAACATCCGGCATCAGCCGGTTGCTCTGGGGCATGGGGGTCTATAATCAGCATCTGCTCGGCAGTGTGCCGCTGGCATGCGCCGGTAGCTACGAACTGCCGCCGGTGATTGCCGAGATCGCTACCGCCACCGTCGAGGAGCTCTGGTCACGCGAGCAGCACCGCCAGCAGTTGACCTTTGCCTACGACCGCGACGACGGCACGCATGTCGTAAACAAGGTCACCTACCGCAGTGCCGACGGCATGCTCTGCTCGGCGCAGGATTACCGGCCCGGCGAACCCGGCTATCAGCAGCATATCTGGCAGGCGACCCTCAGCCATGATGCGGCGGTGGTCGTCACGCATCCGCCATGTGTTTCGCAAGAAGGGTCGCAC
>CALLZL010000614.1 GCA_937859575.1 uncultured Chloroflexota bacterium | reverse complement strand
GAACCGGGCTGAGTCGTCAGCAGGTAGATCGCGCCACGCTTGCGCAGTGTCAGTTGCCCCGGCGCATCAAGACGCATACGCACACTACCCTCGCTGCTGCGCCCGGCAGCGTAAAAGGCATCACTCTGCTGGAAGGTATAGATCGGGCCATCGCCGCTCTCGCCAATCACCACCCGGCCGCCGGCCGGCGCTGCCGTCTGCGTCAGGTAGGTACCAAAAGCCCCCATGGTATGGAAGACCGGCTTTGGTCGTGCATCGAGGCGCAGCGCACCATAGTTATCTTCGCGGGGGTTGCCGACCGGCGGCAGGTCGGTCAGCATCCATTTCAGAAAGCCGGCATACCCTTCGCTATAGGCACGTAGCGTGATCGCCATTTCGAGGATCGCGGCTGTCTCCGGATCGGTGTCGGCCGTCGAGAAGCCAACCTCTTCGAAGAGCAGCGGCCGATTGGGGAACAGACGACGGAGTGCTGCACCGAGATCAAGGGTTTGCCCAACAGCAGCGGCGTTGGGGCGCGGAAAGCGGTGAAGCGAGATAAATTCAAGTAGTTCGCCATTGGCCGGCAGACCGGCGAAGATCAGATTGCTCCATCCGATCGTCAACATCCGTTCCGGATCAGCACCACGGATAGCACGGCGCTGGGCTTCGATCCACGAGCGCAGAGTGACGTTCAGCGTGGCGAGCATTGGTTGCCAGCGCGCCGCATCAGGGGCATTGAGATAGTCGATCACGGTGCGCCCCGGAGCTGCGGCAGCCCAACGCTCGGCATCGCCTATCAACTGGCGGAAGTAGGCCAGATTATTGGCATACGCATATACCTGATCATCGCTCCAGCCGGCGGGCAGGATGCGCCCATCGGCGCCGGCACGGTAGGCCGGCAGATCGGCGCGGGCGATACGTTCGCCATACAGCGGCACCATATCGGCACGCTGCAGCGGCGCATCAAGCCCGGCCGGGTAGATCGCCGTCGCCAGGGTAAAATATTGCGGTTCATTGCGCAGATCATACGCCAGGATAGTTGGGTTGCCGCGATAACGCTCGGCAATTCGGCGGCTCACCTCGGCGACTTTCGCCAGATCACGTTCGGCGTAGTCGTAGAAGGTAAGCAACACATACAGATCGTGTTGGGCAGCCAGTGCGATAACCGTATCGAGTTTTTCAAAACGGCCGGCCATGATCTCATTCGGCAGAGGGTGCTGAACAAAGATCCGTACGGTGTTGGCACCACCACCGCGCGCACGGCTCAGATCGGCGGCAATCAGATCACGATCAAAGCGTTGCCACATCTGCCAGGCCCGGTCGGCCGGCCCTTCGTAGTTGTACCCCAGCACAAAAAAAGCGCGCCCATCGGGCCGGGCCAACTGCGCACCATTGGGATGCACAGCTGCCACTGCCGACTGGGCGCGCACCGGTATAGCGGATGCCGACGCCAGCAGCACTACGAGCAGCAGCACGAACAAATGTCGGTATCGGATCGTCATGAGTCTCTCCTTGATCATTCGTCAGCGCGCAGCGGCTCGTGCTGCAGCACGCATCAGAACGGCTCGCGGTGGCAACCGGTAGCCGCGTCTCCTGCTGTCGGCCACGATTACGGTGGCGTTTCGCCGTCGGTCAGAAGCCGTATCGCCCAGAAGAGCTGATTATCGGCACAGGTGGCGGCACCGGCGGCTGGTTGGCGATCACCAACGCATGGTGCCTGGGCGGCTGGATCTTCAACCGCCGGCACCAGATGATCGGGGGCGATCCCAATCTTATCGATCGGGCTGCGTGCTGGGGTCAGAAAGTGGGCGAAGGTGATCCGCAGGCTGCCGCCATCGCTCAACATATAGACATTCTGTTCGGAGCCTTTGCCATAGGTCGTTTCGCCGAGCAGGATCGATTGCGGTCGGGCGTCACGTAGCGCGCCGGCAATGATCTCGCTGGCACTGGCGCTTCCACCATTCACCAGTACGACAAGTGGCATACTGCCGACCTGTTGTTCGCCGCGGATCGTTGGGAGTTCGATCAAGACCCCATCGCCCTTCTCTTCATAGAGCGCGATACCATTGTAGAAGCGACCAAGCACTTCGCGTGCAGTGGTGGTGAAGCCCCCTGGATTATTGCGCAAGTCGAGAATCATGCCGGCGAGGTTCTGCCCGGTAAACATGGCAAGCGCTTCATCGAACTCCTGTGTCGTAGTTGTTTTGAATTAGCTAATACGAATATAGCCGATCGAGCCAGCCATCAACTGAGCTTCCACACTCGGTATTTTGACATCGGCGCGTGTGAGTTCAAGTTCAACCACTGCCCCATCGGCCGCCCGGCGCACCTGCAGCACGACGGGGGTGCCGACCGACCCACGCAAGTGTGATGCGATCCGTACTGCTGCCTCATTCACATCGAGCCCCGCTATCAGGGCTGCGACATCTCGGCCATCGATTTGCAGCAGTTCGTCATCCTGCTGGAGCCCGGCTGCCACGGCTGGGCCGCCACGGATCGGTTTATAGAGAAAGGCACGCCCTGCAGTAATCCGCAGATACGTACCGATTCCACCCTGCCGACCCTGCATATGCTCATTTGTCTGGGCTGCGAGTTCCGGTTCCTGATATACGGTATAGGTATCATCGAGCGATGCCAGCATACCGCTGATTGCGCCGCGGATCATGCGCTGCGGATCCAGCATGCCCCGGCCGTAAAAGTCATGCTCAACGATACTCCAGGCTTCCCAGAAGACTCCAAACGGCTCACGAAGCGCAGCCGGTGTATCACGCGGTGCCATAGCCTGCGGCCCGAAGATCGGTGCAATTGCTGCCGCGACCCGATCACCGAGCAGCCGTGCACTTAGCCAGCCACCAACAAAGCCGATCACCAGCAACACACCGACAAACAGACTCCGGGTCAGCAGATATGAGGTACGTGCTGTCATAGACGGGGCTCCTGAGGTCGATACCTGCCGGGCAGATGCTGCTCGTGGGCGTGGCGGCCTGTGCCGTGGTATAGATTACTGGCCCAGATCGCCGGCAGCACATAGCAGCGCCGCTGCCGCTGCAAGCGGTGCCGTTTCGGCGCGCAGGGTACGCGGCCCGAGCGACACCGGCATGATACCATGTTGCACGGCGATCCGGCGCTCGTTGTCGGTCAGCCCGCCCTCGGGGCCACTGAAAATTGCGCCAGTGCCGGCAAGCGGGGCACATGTGGCAAGGGTCGTGCGCAGGCCAGTGGCACCTGCTGCTTCCCAGAGCAGCAGGCGCACATGCTGGTGTGCTGCGGCGCAAGCGTCGGCAAAGAGTTGTGGCTGATGGATATGCGGGAGCAAGCCACGGCGCGATTGCTCGGCAGCTTCGCGGATGATACGCTGCCAGCGTTCGGTCTTCTTCAGCATATTGCCGGCCTCGCTGATCGTATGCTCGCAGATCAGCGGTACAAAGGCATGCACTCCGATCTCGGTACCCTTCTGCAGCAGCCATTCGAAACGCTCGGCGCGGATCAGCGCCGCATAGAGCGTCAGTTGAAATTCCGGCTCACCCGCCGCCGCCGAGCGCTCGGCAACCGATCCGGCCACGAAGCCACGTTCGACCTGTTCGAGTACCACAAGGTACTGCATGCCGCTGCCATCGAGCAGCACAAGCCGATCGCCGGGAATCATGCGCAACACGACGCCGATCTGGCGTGCCAGATCGGCGTCGTGCAGCTCCACTCGACCGCCCTGGATGGCGGCAGGATCGATAAAGAAGCGATAGGTATTGCTCTGAGCGGTGGCGCGAGTACGGCGTGCCATCGAGGGTTAGGCGCGGCTCTGGTAGAGCGCTACCAGGGCGGCACCGATCGCCTGCGAGAGATCACCGAGGGTCGCCGGCAGCACTCGGATCGTCTTCTGCTGCGCCGGCCACAAATACGGCAGGGCCGTCTCGTAGACAATCCGCAGATAGCGTTCGCGGAAGGCTGCGGTGGTTGCTTCCGGATCCATCAGCCCACCACCGACGACGACAAACTGTGGATCAAACGCCATGGCCAGATTGGCAACATGGAAACCAAGGGCACGCGCCTGGAAATCGAAGATCTCGGTTGCCAGCGGATCGCCACGCTGCGCCAGGCCACGCAGCGCAAAGGCACGTTCTCTGATCGGCTTGCTGGATTGCGCCAGTTCGTGATCCGGGTAGCGCGGCAACATTTCACCGAGCAGATGTGGCAGGCCCGAGAGCGTGGTATATACCTCCACACACCCCCAGGTGCGGCCACAACCACAAGGGTACGGGCCGATCTTCAGCTCGTGCAGCGGCGCAGGCATATGGCCGGCCTCCATGCCCGCCAGTGTATCCCCATCGAGCGGCAGGCCGTCGCGCCCGACATAGGCACACCCCAGGCCGGATCCAGGAGCAAGCAGGACAACCGTCCCACCACCGTTGCCACGCACATGGTGTGCTTCGGCAACCCCGCCCATGTTACCATCGTTGCCAAATGAAAGCGGGATCGACCGCCCGGCTCGTGCGGCAAGTGCCGAGCTGTAGGCACTATACAGATCGAAACCGGCAAAGCTTAACGGCAGATTCGGCGAACGACCAAGAACACCGAAGCGCTCGTATGGCCCCGGAATAGCCAGCCCAACACCCTGCACAGCATCCCACTCCAGGCCATTCTGCGCCAGGTATTCGCTCACCGACTCAACCCAGCTGCGTACCGTCGCCTCGGGCCCATGCTCCGACCCGGTCGAACGTTGCAGCAGACGTGTTGAGACGGCCGTACCATCGCTCCAGACACCCCCAACCTTCGAAGTTGTCGCCCCACCGTCGGTTCCGATATAGATGTGCCGCGTCGCACTCATGGTGAATCTCCTGGCTCTACTTCAATACTTCACACTATCAGATCGAATGCACCAGCGCAACCCAATCGCCCTGCTGTCGCCGTTCGATAGGCTGTAATCCAGCGGCATCGAATGCCGCAACGACATCGGCTTCTCGTTCGTAGAAGATACCCGAAGTAAGAAGCAAGCCACCGGGCCGCAGTGCAGCAACAAAATCGCCTGCCAATGCCACGAGCACTTTGGCAAGAATATTCGCCACGATCAGATCAAAAGTCGCCCCGCCGGCTGCCTCAGCCGGTGTTCTCGCGGCGGGTGCTTCCCACCCTAGCCAATGGCCGAATGTTGCACCGGCACCCAGGCTGCCCCCAAGCGGCTGGTCCCCCCCACCCACCCCCTTCCGCGGGACACTTTGCGCTCGTGGGGCACCCCCGGC
>CALLZL010000613.1 GCA_937859575.1 uncultured Chloroflexota bacterium | reverse complement strand
CAGCGGCGCGCAGCGCTTCACGTGCGGCATCGCGCTCGCGCAGCGCCTGCTTCACCTTTTCGGTCGTACCACGTTGGCTCCGGCTCCACAACAGCGCCATGGCGAGCGTCGCCAATGTGGCACCGATCAGTATTCCGGCAAGCAAGGCAAGCCAATCGATCACCGTGGTTGCTCCTATTGATCCCACCGAACGGCCGAACAGCCATTCAGATCTTCCAGCTCCTATTGTAACCGCTATTCCGTGTGATGCCACCGGATCCAGGCGGTTAGAGATCATCTGTGAGGGCTGTAAGCCGGCGCAGCAGATCATCAAGATACTGATCTATATTCGTCTCTGCAATCGTCAGGTTGATTGGTACATCTACCGCAACCTGAACACTAGTTGCAATATCAAGCGTCTCTTCGATCGTCACCGGTACCGTGACGCGGATCGGAATATTTGCGCGCACCGGCAGCGAAAAACTGGTGCTGCCAAACGGCGTATCAATCGGCACGGTCACCGAGTCGTTGATGGCGACAACCGTATCGACCGGAACGTTAAAGCGCTTTGCGATCGGCACCCGTGCATTGATTGGCACCGTCTGATTGACCGGTACCGTGAAACTGACACCACTGCCGCGCAGTGTTTCCACCTGCCGTGCCAGCGCCGCGAGCTCGGCACGTGCGGCAAGGCGGGCGCGGTTGAGGCTCAGAATAGTAAAGACGTGGGTACCAAGCGAGAGGATCATCAGTAGTGCCAGCACCGTCAGCAGAGGATTGCCCGATTGGGAACGCCGTGAGCGTGGTGCATCGTACTGCATAGGCCTCCTTTATCGTTACAGATCGGATGGTGGGATGCGTGCCGCCCAGAGACTGCTGGGATGTTCGGTACGCAGGCGCCGCCAGGTTGCATCGAGCGTTTCCTGATGTTCGCCGGCCAGATAGTAGGTCATACCAAGCCAGTAGAGTGCTTCGGCGGCGAGCGGGCCAGCCGGATCGGCGGCCATGGTGAGTTGTTCCGCAGCCTCGCGATAGCGTGCCCAGGCGATCTGGGTACGCGCAAGGCCGATCCGCAGGAGCGGGATGAAAAGTTCTACCGGATGAAACCCGGGCGCCTGGTACTGCAGCGTGCCACGCCGATCGAGCATGGCAATGGTTGGTGTCCAGATGATCTGATACCGGCGGAAATACAGCCGATCGCTGCGCCGGCTCAGATTGAGCCGCAGCGGTACGAAATGGGTCGCGATCAGTTGCTGTACCGCCGGATCGGCAAGTGTTATGGTACTGAGGGCATGGCAACCGGCACAGTCATCTTTCACAAAATCGGCCAGCACCACCCGACGTTCGGTTTCGGCACGCGCAAGTGCCGCCGGCAGTTGTTCTTCCCACTGGAGCATCTCAGGCTCTCGCCAGGCGCCGCTGACGCCATTCAAACAGCAGCAGCACCACGAGTGTCACGACGGTGAGCGGCACGACAAAGAAGATCATGGCGCTACTGAAGAGCGGCAGCAGGGTGTTTTCGGTCGCAAACAGAATGAGATAGATCGTATAGGCGGCATAATAGACCAGAAAGAGCACGCCTTCCCAACGGTCGATCCGGCCGCCACGCAGAAAGATCGGCAGGCACGCCAGCGCCACCACCAGCATCACCGGCAGATCGAATGCGATCGCCGCGTCGGCAACCCCGACCCCCGCCGGGGCGACCAGGGCCGTTACCCCGAGTACCGAGAAGATGTTGAAGATATTGCTGCCGATAGCATTGCCGACCGCCATGTCGCGCTGGCCGCGTAACGATGCAAGTACCGAGGTGGCGATCTCGGGGAGCGATGTGCCAACGGCAATAATCGTGAGCCCGATGATCAGTTCGTCGACTCCCAGTAGCCGGGCAAAGGCGACGGCACCATCGACAATCCAGTTGGCACCCTGTACCAGTAACCCTAATCCGACAACACATAACCCCAGATTGAACAACCATGTCCGCGCCGAGCGCGGTGGTACCGGATCAAACCCCAGATCATCACCAGCCTGCATATTCTGCGCCGCACGACTCTGATGAATCGTAAAAATGACATAGCCAACGAGTGCCACCACCAGCAGCAACCCGTCAAACCGGTTAATCACGCCATCGATTGACATAATAGCCATAACGATTGACGCGCCGATCATGATCGGCACATCGATCCGGATCAATTGGCGTTGTACCGTCAGCGGAATGATCGCGGCCGTCAGCCCGAGGATCAACAGGATATTGGCGATATTGCTGCCGATCACATTACCGATCGCCAGATCCGGTTTACCGGCATACGCCGACTGCACCCCGACGGCGAGTTCGGGTGCGCTGGTACCGAACGCGACCACCGTCAGGCCAACCACAAGCGGCGTGATCCCGAGTGCAACGGCAATGCGTGCCGCGCCGCGCACGAGAGCTTCGGCGCCGACAATCAGCAGCACCAGCCCCACAAGAAAAAGCAAGAGAATCATAGTTGCATTATAGCCCAGGTTCCGACCTGATCGGGAACCAATAGCGCCGGGCAGCGTCATGTGTGCAACGATATATGTCGTACCACAGCCTCAGACACCATGGATCTGGAGGAAACTATGATGCCGAATCGTCTCTTCTTCAGTATCGGCCTGCTGCTGATACTGCTCGGCAGCCTGATCGGGTGGCACATGAGCAGCCCGCTGCCGGCCGGTAGCATGCTGGCACCACCGACACCGGCGGTCGATGATCTGCCGATCTCGCTGCTGCTGGCCATTGATCGTTCGGCCAGCATGGCCGACGACGACAAGATTATCGGGGGTCGGGCCGCGCCACGGGCCGTCTTTGCGCAACTCGACCCAGCCGACGAGGTGCGGATCCTGGCGTTTCACCACCAGCAGCAGTGGATGACACCCGTGACAGCCGATCGTGCCGAGATGCTAGCGGTATTTGAACGGATCCGGCCCGAGGGCGGCACGGCGCTGTATGATGCGATCATTGCCGGTGTTGATGCACTCGACGATCGGGCGAGCCGGCGTGTGTTGCTGGTACTGACCGATGGTCAGGATTGCCATGAGCCGGGTGCATGCCCGGCGATCTATGGCAGCCGCGCCGATCGGGCGCAAGCAATCGCCTATGCACAGCGCGCCGGTATACCGGTGCATATGATCGGCATTGGCGCGGTGGGATCCGATGGCATTGATGAAGCGACATTGCAGCAGATTGCCGCCGATACCGGTGGCAGCTATACCCATGCGCCACTAGCGACCGATCTGCGTCATCTCTCACAGGCAATGCGCCAGGCAACACAACTGCCGCCAATCACCTGGCGGGATCAGGTGTCTGCCATGCTTGGCAGAACCCGCGATCTCGCACTCGCGATCCTCTGCCTGGGGGCCGGGCTGCTCCTGCTGCGAACGCAGCCACGCCGAGCGGCATCACAGGTGGTGGTACCGCCGCCCGGGCTCGCCGACCCATGGGCGACACAGCCGCTGATCGGGGCACCCTGCAGCGAGTGCGGTAATGGTGCTCTGGCCGGATCACGCTACTGTTCGGCTTGTGGCGCACCCATCGAATCGGTGGCACGCTATCTACCCAGATGATGATGTTGCTGTCGTAATGGTATAGGCTAACGGGCGGAGGAGATTGCATTCAAGCCATGAGACAACTTCATCGTTTCTCTCTTGTGCTTGTCAGTACCCGCGCTATCTGGTATCGTACCAGTAACGCATAGGATTGACGGAAAAGGAGAATGCCATGATCGCCACAACGGCGTTTGGTCGCACCGGCCATACCAGCACACGTGTACTATTCGGTGCCGCAGCCCTGAGTCGCGTATCGCAGCGCGATGCCGATGCCGCGCTCGAACAACTGCTTGCCGCCGGGATCAATCATATCGACACCGCTGCCAGCTATGGTGATTCGGAACTGCGTATCGGGCCGTGGATGGCCGAGCACCGCGATACCTTCTTCCTGGCCACCAAGACGGGCGAGCGTACCTATCAGCGTGCGCGTGATGAGATCCATCGCTCGCTGGAGCGGCTGCGCACCGACCGGATCGACCTCATTCAGCTGCATAACCTGGTCGATGAGGATGAATGGCAGCAGGCACTCGGGGCAGGTGGCGCACTCGATGCGGCAATTGAGGCACGCGAAGCCGGCCTGGTGCGTTTCATCGGCGTAACCGGCCACGGGCTGCCGGTCGCGGCACAACACCGCCGCTCACTCGAACGCTTCGCCTTTGATTCGGTGTTGCTGCCATACAGCTACATCCTGATGCAAAACCCGCAGTATGCGGCGGATTTTGCGGCACTGGCAGCCGTATGTGCCGAACGTGGTGTCGCCATGCAGACGATTAAGTCGATCACACGCGCCCCGTGGGGTGATCGGCCGAACGACGCACCAACCTGGTACGAACCGCTGACCGAACAGGCCGACATTGATCGCGCCGTCCACTGGGTGCTCGGCAATTCGCAGGTGTTCCTCAACACCGCCGGTGATCTATCGCTGCTGCCGAAGGTGCTTGCTGCTGCAGCACGTGCCGCGGCACGCCCGAGCGATGCCGAGATGGAGGCAATGCTCGCCGAACGCGAGATGGCACCCCTGTTTGTGTAGGAGCGTATGGCAGCATATAGTCAATTACAACAACGACTCGCGGCGGGGCAGATCGTCGTTACCGGCGAACTTGCCCCGCCGCGTGGTGCATCCCGGGCGGTTGTCGAACGCCTGGCCGGCGGCATGCGCCATGCCGTTGATGCGATCAATCTGACCGACAATCAGCGTGGCCTGGGGCGCATGTCGGCGCTTGGCGGCGGTATCATCGTGCAGCAGCTTGGGATCGAGCCGATCGTTCAGATGACATGTCAGCATCGGAACCGGATCGCACTCCAGGCCGATGTGCTGAGCGGGGCGGCCTGCGGCGTGCCCAACTTTCTGTGCATGACCGGTGATCATCCCAAGATCGGCGATCATCCGGATGCCAAGAATGTACTGGATCTCAATTCATTCCAACTGATCAAGATGCTGCGCGGCATGCGCGATCAACAACAGTTTCATTCGGGAGTCGCACTGAGTGAAGCACCGCGCTTCTTCCTCGGCGGGGTGGCAAACCCGAATATCGAGAAGATCGCCCGGCTTGAACGCAAGATCCAGTTTGGCGCCGAGTTCATCCAGACCCAGATCGTGTTTGATGTGCCGCGCTTCCGCCAGTGGATGGCCGATGCACGGGTCGCCGGGCTCCATCAACAGGCCTATATTCTGGCCGGCATCATGATCATCAAGTCGGCCGCATCAGCACGCTTTCTGCGCGACCACCTGCCCGGTTCGCGGATACCGGAATGGGTGATCGCACGCATGGAACAGGCCGCACAGCCAGAGACCGAAGGGATCGCGATTGCCGCCGATCTGACCCGCGAATTGTTGTCGATCGATGGTGTGCGTGGCGTGCATATTATGTCGGTCGGCTGGACGAAAGCCATCCCACATGTAATCGAACGTGCCGGCCTGTTGCCGCGCCCGCCGCTGCCGAGAGCCGAGGGCCGAGAGTAGAAACGCGTGCTGCCATGATCGTCATGAAATTTGGTGCAGCGGCTGCCAGCGATGTTGCTCGGCTTGAAGATCTGACGCTGATTGTTGGAGAGACGGCCGGGATCGGGATGCCGGTGGTTGTCGTGTGTAGTGCTCTGAGCGGCATGACCGATGCACTGATTGGCGCGGCGCGTGCTGCGGCGCGGGGCAACGAAGCTGCCGCCGATGAGGCGCGCCGCTCGCTGTGGGGGCGCCATCGCACCCTTGCCGAACGCCTCGTCAGCGATGAATGGGAACGCGAGATCTTATATCGTGAGTGGGCCGATCTGCTCAAGGTGTTTGATCGTATCACCCGCAGTATCGGCACCCTTGGCGAGCATTCGCCGCGCAGTATCGATGCGGTTGCCGCAATCGGCGAGCGTTTTATGGCTCATCTGATCGCTACCACACTGCGGCAGGGCGGCCAGCCGGCACGCATGATCGATGCAGCTGAGTTGATTGTGACCGATGACCATTATGGTGCAGCTCAACCACTGATCGAGCCAACCAACGAACAGATCCGCAGCCGATTACTGCCGTTGCTGCAGTCGCGGATTGTGCCGGTTGTGACCGGTTATATCGGTGCAACCGAAAGCGGTGTGGTGACAACCCTCGGGCGGGGGGGTGGCGACTATTCGGCAACCCTGATCGGTGCGGCGATCGGTGCCGAAGCTGTCGAGATCTGGAGTGATGTTGACGGCATTATGACCGCCGACCCGAAGATTGTTGCGGGTGCCCGCACCCTCGATGAGATCAGCTATGCCGAAGCGGCCGAGATCGCCATGCTTGGCGCTGAAGTTTTGCACCCACGGACTCTTGCGCCGATCGCGGCCGAGCAGATCCCACTGCGCATCCGCAATATCCTGCGCCCCGATCATGCGGGAACACGGGTCGTTGCCGAACCACAGCCGTCACCGCATGCAGCGCATACGATCATTTCGGCCCGGGCGCTCGCCCTGCTCGGCGTGCAGGCCTTCCCGGTCGCTGCCGAATGGATCTGGCCGCCGGATCTGACACAACGCATCCTGATGCGTTGCGCCGCTGCCGGTATCGAAGTGCTCACCCTTACCCAAAGCTTTAGTGAGCGCACCCTGACAATCGCCGTGCGAGCCGCCGATGCTGAGTTTACCCGCGACTTACTCACCGATACGGTGGCGCTTGAGCGTCGTAGCGGCCTGTTGCAGGAAGTAACCGCCATTAAGCCGGTGGCACTCGCGGCAGTGATCAGTACCCCCGATAGCGATGATCTCGTGGCAAAGACACTGGCATCGCTCGCCGGTGCACGCGCGCATGTGCTGAGCCTCGCACACGGCGTCGCATCCTCCCACATCTCATTCACCCTGCCCGAGCGCGAAGTCGATGCCGTGGTGCGTACGCTCCATCGTGATCTCGAATTGGCGTAGCATGTCACTGCTTGTCGCGCGCTACCAGCCAGAGTTGCACCTTCTCCGGCTCCAATGTTTCTTGAACGGTGGTGAGTATACCGGCTGAGATTGCGTCGAGATCGGCCTCCTGCCGGGCATGCAGTGCAAACTGCTCGACAACCTGGCGGGGATCGTACTTCTTGCGAAAGAATTGCCGGTCGATCAGGTTCTGCAGGCGGATGCGTAGCGGCTGAAAGAGCGCGGCGCTCACCAGCGTACTCCCGACGACTGCGATTGTATTGGCTTCGCCGGTCAGGCGCACCAGCAGCGCCTGCAGGCTGAGCACCCCCGTCAGATAGGTTGCTGCCAGGCTGAGGGTCAGCGCTGCGTAGACGAGCGTGCGCCGGATGATCAGGTCGATATCGTACAGCCGATATTTGAAGATCGTTAATCCGAACACCAGCGGTAGCCCGATCCAGAAGGGGAGCAGTGCAAAGAGGTAGAACCAGCCGTCGAAGATCTGCGGATAAACCGTTATACCGATGACCTCCACCGCCATGAACAGGCCCCCTGCCAGCGACAGGTGATACGTCAGCCACTTCATCTGCTGGCGCGTCTCGCCGTATGAGCGCCGCCAGCGCAGCACCAGCGAGACGACCCCCGCCAGAAAGAGGATCATGATCCCGCTATTTGCGCTGTTCTCGATCAGTGGTTTGAGCCAGAGTATCGGCGCTATATCAAGAGCAATCGGATTGGTGATCCAGTTGCGTCCGAGTGCGTCGACTCGCAGCGGGCCGGGCCAGATTGCCTGTAATCCGGCCAGAATCGTTACGAGAACACAACCGGCCAGAGCTGTGCGCCGCCAGCGTATGTTCAGGAAGCGCCCATTGGGAAACAGCCAGAACAGGATCGACATCGACAGGAAGCTGATCGCCTCCAGCCGCCGGGCCAACCAGAGCATGTAGGTGCCGTTGGGCAGTTCCGCCTGACCATAAAACGCACATTCACCATAGCCACTAACCATGAACATTATCATGAGCAACATACTGTAGATGCTGACCAGCCAGCCAAAACGATTCTCAGGCCGAAACAGGTTGATCAGCGCACCCAGTACGGCCAATGCCAGCCCATGGATAGGTATCATCAGGAAGCCATAGGCGGTGGCTGGTTCGGGGCTGGTGTGGTCGATGAGTATGTTACACCCCAGCCCCTGCAGAATCACAGCACCGCCGGAGGCCAGCAGTGTGATACCAAACATGAGCAGCACAACCCATGTGCCGCTGCGCTGCCGCTGTGCTATTGCACTCGCCATCCTGCTACTTCTCCCTGCTGCGTCCGTCAGCACGACCGCGCTGCAACCACAGCGTCACTCGTTCGGGCTGGATGGTCTCCTCAACCACATGCACCAGCTCGGCCGTCAGCGCCTCAAGCGCGACTTCGTCGCGAGCGGTTCTGGCAAACTGTGCCAATACCTGCTGCGCATCGTACTTTCTGCGGAAGAAACGCCGATCGATTGCGGTTTGCAGCCAGCCACGCAATGGCTGAAAGAGTGCCGCAATCGCCAGCGTGCTCGCTGCGATCGCCAGCGTGCTTGCCTGGCCGGTAATGCGCACAAACAGAGCCTGTAGCGTGATAACGCTTGCCAGATAGGTTGCTCCGAGGATCAGCGTCAGTGTTACATATACGAGCGTACGGTTGATGATTGTGTCGATATCGTAGAGCCGGTAGTGGAAGATAGTGATTCCGATCACCAGCGGGTAACTCAGAAAGACGATCATCAGCATGAACGAGTACCACGGCGAATCGAACAATTCGGGATACCAGAATACTCCCGGTAGCTCAAAGCCAATAAGCAGCAGACCGATGGCACTGGCGAAGAAATAGCATAGCCACTTGACCTGCTGCCGCTCCTCGCCCTGCGCACGGCGCAAGCGCAGCACGATTGAGATAATGCCGGCAATACAGCCGACGAGTACCGCCCCAAGTTGTACCTGCATGAAAAGCACCGTCCACCAGCCGGGTAGCCAGCTCAGACCAAGTGGGTTGTCGAGGGCGAAGGTATAACCGAGACTAATGTCGCTGCGAAAATCATGGCCGACCATGAGTGCGAGCGTCGCACCGAGAATGACGCCGAGTATGCGATTGGTGAAACGGCGCCAACGCGGGTTCAGGTTGTGGCCATTGGGAAACCAGAGTGGGATCAAGACGAAGAGGGATGTTACCAGCGCTGCCGGCAAGATGGTCGCGGTAAGCAGGGCTGCCACAAGCGTTATGATAGTGGCGGCGGAGGATGTACAGTTGACATAACTCGACAGGCCTGATGCCAGGATGAAGGACATACCCCCCACCAGGCAGAGCCAGCCGATGCGATTGGCCGGTTGGGCACGCACAATGGCGAAACCGAGTCCGGCGAATGCCGGCCCGGTCACCACACCAATGTAGGCATCATAATCGAGAAACAGCCGACATGTGGATAGGTACATCCAGGCGATGCCGGCGATGGTGGCAAGTGTCAGGCCGAGCAGTGCTGCTGCAAGCCAGATCTGCCACGAACGCAGTGTTGCTTGCTGGTGCATGTCTGCTGAGGTCGTGCTATGCATCGATCCCTCTATCCTGGTCGTGCGATAGCGACTTCTTCCCTGTACGGTCGCCATGCCGTGCTGTACTGGAAAGAAGTCAGCCGAAGATCGACAGCCTCTTAATTATCCGGCAGCGGCTCCAGGCTGGCAAGATAGGCATAAATGGCACGGAAATCGTCGTCACTATAGCTTTCCAGATCTTTCCATGGCATCCCATCACCCAGGGTACGGCCATCTTCATAGCTGCCGGTGCGCATAAGCGCCACGAACTGCTCCATCGACATGCGCTGCGGCAGGCTGGTCAGGTTCGGGCTTGGCTCAGAAAAGCCGTCGCCGTCCGGGCCAACCCCTGCCAGGTTTTCGCCATGGCAATCCTGGCAGGCCAGATTGGCAACCAGGTAGCTGCCGTAGTCGGTTGTCGGGCCGCGTGGCGGCGCAGTAACCGGTGTCGTGATCGGCGGCTGGACGCCAAAAATCTGGGGTGGAAAGACGGTGGCGATCATAATCGCACCCAGCACATTAATATGCCGCTCAGGGCTCGTCGGCTCGATCCTCGGTTGTGCACGCAAATAGGCTACCAATGCCAGTACATCCTCATCGCTCATATTGCGAAAGGCATTCGAAGGCATCGCCAGCAGTGCACGCCCATCACGCCCGACCCCCTCGCGGATGGCGCGGATGATCTCGCCGTCGCTCCAGTCGCTCAGATGTGCAGGTGTCAGGTTTGGTGCATAGACCATACCAATCGGTGGCATGCCGCTCCCTTCGAACAGGTCGGCACCATCGAGCGGCAGCCGGCCGGTGCTTGAGTGGCATGCGGCGCAGAAGCGGGCAAGGCGAGCGCCATCGGCCACAAGCTGCACCCCTGGTTCGCTGGGGAGCTGTAGCGCCGTAGGTGGGTTGGGGTAGGTGGCGTTCAGTTTGCCGTAGCCAACAAACGCCAGCACGGTTGCTGCACCAAACAGCAGCGTGAGCAACCCGGCCGGAATGCCACCCAGCAGTTTCACCCAGAGCCGCCGTGACCGCACGGCCCGATAGACAAGAAGAGCAAACACCAGCGTCAGGATGATAAGCACAGTAAGGCCGAGATAATCCATTGATAACCTCCTGAATCACGTACGATACGGTGAGTGTAGCGTGCAGGGAATTCACGGATCGTTACGGTCGGCGTTACGAGTCGCGGCTTGACAACCGGTTTCTCGCAAAGGAAAAAGATAGTGCGGTAACTTAGCCCCGCCGAAACGGCCGGCCTAACGCATACAGCAGCGAACGAATCGCGGCATTCTGCCAGATGTTCTTTGCCTGACCCCACTGAAGCCGGCTATCGACACACTGCTTTGCGAAATCGACCGGCTGGCCAATAATGCGGAAATAGGCCGCGAGTTGCTGCAACACATGACGCCAGATCGCCTCCTGGGCCGCTGAACCGCCCAATGCAAAGCCTAGTTCGTAGATCGGGTCGTTAGCGCGTGCCATGCTTTGCACCTGTGCCACCACGCAACCAGGCTCTTCATATGCGCTGAAGGTCACCCAACCCGACTCCGGATGGCCCTCGGGGGTCATCAGTGTGAAACTCACTTCGTCGGCATACAGCACCAGCACGCCGGTCTGCACCGGCATCCCCTGCAGTGATGCGTTGATCAGCACGACTTCGCCGGGTGCCACACCCGCCACCGAAGGGAAGAAGCGATTCTGCGGCGGTTGAAACTCGGGAAAGTGAGCCTTCCACGCGGCAATAACCTCTTCCGGCGAGGTGGAGGCTCCCCGCAGTCGTACAGAGTAGGTCTTCTGCCAGAGTTGGCCGAACTCTTGGAGCGGGCCAGCGACTTTGCGGCCATCGACATTCAGATTGATTGCTTCGGGCGGCAGGTCTCTGACGAGCAAGGACTCGGGTTTACGCGCCCAGTGTGCAGCATCGCGGGGAACTGTGGGAGTCGCCGACGGCTGGGGCTGGAGAGGTTCGTTGCTCATGGGATGCCTCCTCGCTAGCTTCTTGATGGTGTCAGCATAGCGGCAGGCTGTGTCGGAAAGCGTTACGGTAAGGGTTACGGCCAGGTGAATCGTGGGGGAGTGTTAGACGGTAGATACTCTATCTAGCCATCTATTTCAGGAGATTCCAATGGCCTTCGATCCACACCGTCATCACCGCCGATCTATCCGTCTGAATGGGTATGATTACACTGCCGATGGCAGCTATTTCATTACCATATGCACACAGCAGCGTGGCAATGCCTTTGGATCGGTCGTCGAGGGAAGTGTATTGCTCAACTCGGCTGGCATAATGATCTGCAATTGGTGGCATGCATTGCCATCACGATTTACTACGGTGTTCCTTGATGCCTGGATTGTGATGCCCGACCATCTCCACGGTGTTATTACGTTGACGACACCAGGCGGCGGTGATCGGGCGGGCGGTGATCGGGCGGGCGACCACCTTGGGGCGGCTGTGCGTGTGGCGGGTGGGGGGGGGGGGGGGTGGGTTAAAACCATGACCCGAGGGGGCCG
>CALLZL010000612.1 GCA_937859575.1 uncultured Chloroflexota bacterium | reverse complement strand
TGCTTGATGTTGGTGGCGTCAGTATCGGCACCTATGGCTCACGTGGCCAGCAACGCAGTGCAACCCTGGCGCTCAAGCTTGGTGAAGCCGAACTGATGCACGTGCGTACCGGCGATGCACCGGTACTGCTGCTCGATGATTTGCTCTCGGAACTTGATGCCGAACGGCGCGCTCATCTGCTGAAAGCCATTGATCGCCCCGACCAGCAGGCGCTTCTGACGGCTACCGGGCTGGATGAGTTTGATGCTGCCTTTGTACGGCAAAGCCACACTATTCGCGTCGAAGCCGGCCGCCTGTATCATGCCTGATGGCCCGCGAACGGCCCGGGCTATGCCCTGACAGCCGGCAGCCCGGCGAACACACGGCTACTGAAAGCATTCGGCAAGTGCCGCCTCGTGATCCTGGCGCGTCATGGCGATCACCTGATCCCCGGCCTGGATGACCGTCTCGCCGGAAGGAATCACGATGTCGCCATCGGCACGGACAACCGCAACCAGCACCGAGTCGGGCGGCAGGCGCAGCCGATGTACCGGCTGACCCGCCGAACCAGAATCGGGGGCAACCGTCAGTTCAACCAGGGTCACACGCCCTTCGCGCAGGCGCAGCATCTGAACAACCGCGCCGAGATTGATATCGGCTTCGAGGCTGCGAGCAATGATCTGAGCGTCATCGACGGCAATATCAACCCCCATGCGGCGATTAAAGAGCCAGCCGTTCTTCGGATTGTTGACGCGCGCTGCAACCCGGCCAATCCGAAATTCACGCTTGCTGAGCAACGCGACCACCAGGTTGTCTTCGTCATCACCAGTGACGGCAGCGATGGCATCGGCTCGTTCGGCCCCGGCGTCGCGCAATACCGCCGGATCGCAGCCGTCGCCCTCCACGACGATCACCCCTTCGAGTGTTCGTTGCAGAATGGCCGCCACATGATCGCGCTTTTCGATCAGCGTCACGGTGTGGCGCTGTTCCTGAGCCAGGAAGAGCGCCAGATTACGCCCGACCTGCCCGCCGCCAATAATCAGTACATTCATCGGATCATCGATTCCAGCAGGCCGCTGGCGCTTGCCAGCACCGCCACGTGAACGACATCACCTGATTCAAGTGGAACGCCGGGTGTCGGCAAAAATGCCCGACCACGCCGTACGATCGAGATCGGCATGATCTCGCCCGGTACGGCCAGATCACGGGTGTAGCGACCGACCAGCCGCCCACTGACTTCGACCTCGACGATCTCGACTTCGCCACTGCCGAACTGAATCGTCGAGATACTTTCGCTACTGGTGAGAATACGCTTGATCGTATTGACGGCCCAGCTCGTCGAGCTGATCGTGCGAATGCCGAGCTCGCGGTAGATCGCTTCGCGCTGTGGATCGTAGATCCGCGCCACCACCTGTGGTACACGAAATGTATCGCGTGCCACACTGGCGGCAATATAGTTTGAATTGTCGCCATTGGTGACCGCCGCAAATGCATCGGCACGTTCGATCCCCGCCGATCGCAACACATCACGGTCGAAACCGATACCGACGATCTTCTGGCCGCCATACTCGCGCGAGATACGCTTAAAGGCAAGCGGATCCTTATCGACAATCACAACCTCATGGCCCTCGGCGTCCATGACATGTGCCAGATACGAACCGACCCGGCCACAGCCGACAATGATCAGGTACATTCCACACCTGTTCCTGGTAGCAAGGCATCATCGATGGGTCGAGCCATGCACAGTTGCCGCTCGACAGTGCCTTGCAATAGACCTCGGTGGCGAGCACAACAGCGCCACGGGTATTCCGGCAACCCCATGCAGCGCGCTTCAGGATCCGAGCAGTGTCAGGATCAGCGCCTTTTGCACATGCAGGCGATTCTCGGCCTGGTCGAAGACGACGGAATCGGAGCCATCGATCACCTCAGCGGTTATCTCTTCGCCGCGGTGTGCCGGCAGGCAGTGCATGATCCGCACACCCGGGCGCGCCAGTGCGACAAGCTGCGTATTGACCTGGTACGGCTGGAAGGCCGGGCGGCGGCGGGCAGCTTCGTGTTCTTGCCCCATCGAAGCCCAGACATCGGTATAGATCGCATCGGCAGCCTCGACCGCTTCGGTCGGCGATGAGGTGATCGTGATTGTGGCATCCGTCTCACCGGCATACTGCTCGGCGCGGGCAACGATCTCGGGATCCGGGCGATAATCGGGTGGGCAGCCGACGGTGACATTGACCCCCAGAATGGCGCCAAGCAACAGCAGCGAATGGCAGACATTATTCCCATCGCCGATATACGCCAGGCGTAGCCCTTGCAATCGGCCATACTGCTCGCGCAGCGTCAGCATATCGGCCAGCGCCTGGCATGGGTGTTCGCGATCACAGAGCGCATTGATAACCGGAACCGTGGCATGTTGCGCCAATTCGGCAACCGTTGCATGGCGGAAGACCCGCGCAGCAATCACCTGCACCCAGCGGCTCAGATTGCGTGCCACATCGGGTACACTCTCGCGCCCGCCCATGTCGATGTCATTGGCCGAAAGATAGCTGCCATGGCCGCCAAGCTGGGTCATGCCGGCTTCAAATGCCACCCGGGTACGTAACGATGGCTTCTCAAAGACGAGCGCCAGCGTCTTGCCCTGCAATGGCCGGTCGGCATGCCCACCACGCTGCCATTCGGCCTTGAGCAGCAGAGCACGCTCAAGGAGTGCCTCGGCTTCGGCACGCGTCAGATCGGCAGCAGAAAGGTAATGACGTATCATCAGGGATCCTCCGAAACCAGGTTGCGAGAGACTATTCTAACATACCGGCGTGGTACAATAGACGCTATGGAACCAGTAAAACGCTATCGGTTGTATCTGTGTGCCGGGCCGCACTGCACGGCAAATGGGTGTGCCACGCTGCAACGCACACTCGACACCGAACTCTGGGCGCTCGGGCTCGATGCCGAAGTTGATGTGCGGGCCAGCGGCTGCCAGAGTCGTTGTGAGGATGCACCAAGCATCACGATCTGGCCCGGGCCGTTTCACTATTCTCAGCTCACGACAGAACGCCTGCGCCGGATCATCACCCAACATCTGCGTGATGGCCTGCCGGTTGAGGAGCTGCTGGCACCATCACGGTTTCGATAGCAGATACTTTCGAAATATGCTACAATCGAAGGCATAGCCAGTGTGGTTGTGCTCTGCAATGGTCTGGAGTTCGTTTCATGGGTCTCTTCTCGCGTGGGAAGCCGGGGCTGACGGAGCAGCAAGTGCTCAAGGCGCTTGCAACCGTTCAGGAGCCTGAGCTTGGCGGTGATCTGGTCGCCCGCAACATGATCAAGAATATCGTCATTGATGGCGATCAGCTCCGTTTTGCCATCGAACTGACGACACCGGCATGCCCGTTGAAGGATCAGATAAAGGCGGAATGTGAAGCAGCGTTGCAATCGGTGGCCGGTATTGCACCCGAGCAGGTCGAAATCGAGTTTACCGCACAGGTGCGGCCACGGGGTGGCCTGCTCGACAAAGCTGCTGTTCCCGGTGTGAGCCATGTGATCGCCGTCTCGGCCGGCAAGGGTGGTGTCGGCAAATCGACGGTCGCCGTGAATCTAGCGGTGGCGCTGGCGCAGGAAGGCGCACGGGTCGGCTTGCTCGATGCCGATATCTATGGGCCGTCGGTGCCGCTCATGCTCGGTGTACAGGGGCACCAACCCGAGGCGACGGTGCTGGAAGATGGGCAGAACGCCATGATCCCGATCGAGGCGTATGGCATCAAGATGATCTCGGTCGGTTTTCTGATCGACGACCGACAGCCGGTGATCTGGCGTGGGCCGATGGTTTCACAATTGCTGCGTCAGTTTCTCTACCAGGTTGCGTGGGCACCGCTCGACTATCTGATTATCGACATGCCGCCCGGTACGGGTGATATTGCGCTGACACTGGCCCAATCATTGCAGAATGTCGGCCTCACCGGTGCCGTGTCGGTCACGACACCGCAGGCCGTCGCCACGCTTGATGTCGTCAAGAGCATGGAGATGTTCCGTAAGGTAAACGTACCGCTGCTTGGTGTGATCGAGAACATGGCCTATTTTGTCGCCCCTGATACCGGCACACGCTATGATATTTTCGGGCAGGGCGGTGCGGCACGCTTGGCCGGCCAACTTGGTGTTCCGCTCCTGGGGCAGATCCCGATCGGCATGGCAGTGCGCGAAGGCGGCGATAGCGGCACGCCGGCGGTTTTGAGCGAGCGGCACGACGCATATGCGGCGGCGTTTCGCGAGATCGCCGGCAAACTCGCGGCGCGAGTCAGTGTAATGGAATATGCCTGAGAGGTCGCCGATGAACGATGATGTGCGGATGACTATCCCCCTCTATACCGCCGATGATCGCGTGCCACGGCCATACTACCCAACCGATACGCCGGCGCGCGATCAGTACAGCCGGCGGATCGACTATCTGCGTGTTTCGCTGACCGACCGCTGCAATATGCGTTGTGTCTACTGCATGCCGTCGGTTGGTATGAAGTACCTGCCGCGGCCGGAACTCCTCACAACCGATGAGTTATTGCTGGTGATGCGGGCAGCGGCGCGGGCCGGCTTTCGTAAGATCCGGCTGACCGGTGGCGAGCCGACACTGCGGCCGGATATCGTTGAGATTGTGCGTGAAACGAAGGCTATCGCCGGGATCGAGCATATTGCCATGACAACCAATGCGCTTCGGCTTGGCCAGCTTGCAGCACCGCTCAAAGCGGCCGGTCTGGATCGAGTCAATATCAGTATTGATACACTCGACCCCGAAAAGTTCCGCCGGATGACGCGTGGTGGGCGGTTCGAGCAGGTGTGGGCCGGCATCGCCGAAGCCGATCGGGTCGGGCTGTTGCCGATCAAGCTAAATGCGGTGGTCGTCAAGGGTATGAACGACGAAGAGGTCGGCCGGCTTGCTGCATTAACCATCGATCATCCATGGGAGATGCGTTTTATCGAGGTCATGCCGCTGACCGGCGTGGCGGATGTTGCCAATGATGGTGTGGTGACGAGTGCCGAGTTGATCGAGCAATTGGTAGCCGAATTCGGCCCGCTTGAAGATCTGGGGCATACAGCCAACGACTCGGCGCGGCGCTACCGCATTCCGGGCGCTCGTGGCAAACTTGGCTTTATTAGTTCGGTCAGCGAACCATTCTGCTCGACATGCAATCGCATGCGTCTCACTTCCGACGGGCGGCTACATCTGTGTCTGTTACGTGATGATGAAGTCGATCTGCGGGCGGCGATCCGTAATGGCGCAACGATCGATGAGGTTGAGCAGATCATTCGTCATGCAGTGATGATCAAACCCTGGGGGCATGGGTTGCCCGATGGCATTTTGCCGACACTGCGCGGTATGTCGGCACTGGGCGGCTAGCGTGCCGCATGCGTCGCTGCATACGTGCAACTTACGAAGGTATTGTCTTTCGGAAGTCGATCTGGTATACTAGGGTATCTTGTGAACGCAGCCTAGAGGAGGCTTCTGCCGATGGCAACAATGACAGTCAACCAGACAATCGATCTGAAGGTTGCGCCGGGGGTTCAGCCGGTGCTTGCTATTGATGAGAGCGCATCGCTGCGGCTGCAGTCGATGATGGGCGAAAAGCAGCTCAGTGGGTACGGCCTGCGCGTCTTTGTATCGGGCGGTGGCTGCTCGGGGTTGCAGTACGGCATGACATTCGACGATGAAGTGCGCGATGGTGATGCGGTTTGGGAAGCACATGGCCTCAAGGTCATGGTGGATCCGGTCAGCGCACGCTACCTGACGGGCGCTTCGATCAGCTACCAGCAGGATAATATGCTGGCCGGCGCATTCAAGATCGACAACCCGAACGCTATGTCGGCATGTGGCTGTGGCCATTCCTTCCGCTCGCGGAATGACGACGATAGTGGTACACAGGAAGACTACGACGGCGGCTACGCCGGTGGTGGTTGCGGCAGCTGTGGCCACGGCTAAGCATTCGGGTCGTGTGTGATACAGAAGCTACTCTTGCTGAGTCTCAGTAAGGGTAGCTTCTTTTATTTCCGGGAGCCATATGGCGAACTATCGTAATCTTACGACCGACGAGGTGCAGGCGAAACGGATCCGTGGCGATGCCTTTCGGCTGATTGATGTACGCGAAGTTGAGGAGCATGGGATCGCCCACATCGAAGGTGCCGAGCTCTTGCCGCTAAGCCAGGCCGGGCAGTGGATCAATACCCTGCCGCGTGATATCGAACTCGTCTTCTTTTGCCATCACGGCATGCGCAGCCAGCATATCGCTTCGTTTCTTGCATCCCAACGCGGCTACCCCAATATTGCGAACATGACCGGCGGGATCGAGGAGTGGTCACTGCGGATCGATCCGACCATTCCGCGTTATTAAGCCTCTCCGAGGCTATAGAATTGCTTCCTGATGCGGCAGCTTTGCTGCCGCATCAGACATTTTCTCATCCCATGGCAGGGGTGGAAATACGGGGAGGGGTATGCGGGCCTAAGCCACAACCTCAAGCCCTCCATCCTTATTGACGAATCATCGTACAATAAGGCAGGAATGCATAGAGCGCAGGGTACGTAACGGTGTACGACGAACGATATCGCCATGGCGTCGAGCTCTTCAATAAGCAGCAATACTGGCTGGCCCACGAAGCCTGGGAACAATGCTGGCTCGCGGCCCACGAGCCGGATCGTTCGTTCTATCGTGGCATGATCCAACTGGCGGCAGCTCTCGTCCACTGGCAGCGGCAGAACCGTCGAGGGGTTGAACGGAACTACGCCAAAGCGCGGCCACACCTGGTAGCGGTTGGGCCGTTCATGCATGGGCTCAATATCATCGACCTGTTGCAGACAATGGATCGATTCGTACAACTTGAAACACCTGGCGAAGCACTACCGACCATCGATCTTATGCCCCTATCAGACGGCACCGGCAATGCTGCCGGGCGTCGTTCTCATGATGAATAGGGTTTTTCTATGTCCGCTCAAATTCTCATTGTCGATGATGACCCTTGGATTATCGACGTTCTGACGCGTATGCTGACACACGAGGGGTATAGTATTGTCACGGCACGCAATGGGCTCGAAGCACTCGAACAGGTGCGGCAGGCCCATCCGGATCTGATCCTGCTCGATGTGACAATGCCCCAGATGGATGGATTCACCGTCTGCCGTGAACTGAAGACTAATGATCAGACGGCGCTGATTCCGATCACGATGCTGACCGGCCTGGGCGATAGTGATCATCATCGGCAGGGGATCGAGGCCGGCGCGGATGACTTCCTGACCAAGCCGATCGACCAGTTGACGCTGCGAGCACGGATCCGGGCGCAACTCCATCTCAAACGGCTGACTGATCAGCTCGAAGACACCGAGAGTGTGATCTTTATGCTGGCACAGGCGGTTGAGGCTAAAGATCCGTACACCGAGGGGCATTTGCAGCGGATTCGCTACTATGCCGAGCAACTGGCGATCGCATGCGGGCTGTCGGTCGATGATGTACGGGCCGTGCGGTACGGCGGTATTCTGCATGATATTGGCAAGATTGGTGTGCGCGATACGATTCTGCTCAAGCCGGGTAAGCTGACGCCTGAAGAGATGGCTGAAATGCAGCGGCACCCCGAGATCGGAGCGCAAATCATTTCGCAGATGCGCTTTGCACGGCGCATTATGCCGATCATCCTGGGGCATCACGAACGCTGGGATGGCAATGGGTACCCGCAGAAGCTCGCCGGTGAAGAGATCCCGATCGGCGCACGTATTATTGCGGTGGTTGATGCATATGACGCCATGACAACCAACCGGCCGTATCGTGCGGCCATGTCGCGCGAAGCGGCATTCGATCAGCTGCGTCAGGCACGCGAGACACAGTTTGACCCGGATCTGGTTGATATCTTTGTGGATCTGGTTGCTGGCGGCGTAATCGAGACACGTTCCTGAAGCGATCATGTACCGCGAACTGTTACCATACCTTGTGTGCCCCTCATGCCGATCAGCACTGCTACCCCGGGATGTATGTGGTGATACGGCCATCTACAGCGCCACGCTCGTATGTACCACATGCGCCGCACACTACCCGATCCGTCATGGAATCGCCGACTTCCTCGGATCGCCACGCCCACAGTCAATTGCCCAGTTGACAAACGAGCTACCGCAAACCGCCTGGGGGTATGAGCGGTTCTGGCGTCCGCTGGCGCTGACACTCCTGAGCGGCGAGCGCTTCAGTTTGGAGCGTGAGCTTGCACTCATCTTGTCCATGGCAGGAGCACCACGCCAGGGGTTACTGATTGATATTGCATGTTCAAATGGATTGTATGCCCGGGCGCTGGCACGCGCCGTGCGGGGTACGTCGGCGGTGGTTGCCGGCATCGATCATTCCCTGCCGATGCTGTACGAAGCACAGCAACGCGCCCTTGCCGGCGGGGTACGCGTGAGCTATCTGCGGGCCGAAGCACAGGCACTGCCATTTGCGACGCACGCAGCAGCCGGGGTGACGATCGGCGGGGCGCTGGATGAGGTCGGCGGTCTCCGAGCAAGCCTTTCCGAGGTGCGGCGCGTCATGTTGCGCAACGCACAGTTCGCCTCGATGTCGCTGCTTGCGGCCGGGATGCCGGGTGCATTCCTGCAAGCCATGCTGTCGCCCGGCGGCGTGCGCTTCTTCCCACCTGAGCTACTGCTGGATCTGTTTGAGCGCGCCGGGCTGCGGGTCAGCGCGACCCGGCAGTATGGTATCGTCTTGTTTGTTGCGTGCCGCGTTTATGGCGAGGTGCAGACGTATTGATCTGTGCGCATACCCGGGGCGCGCATCGTGTGTGCATGCGGGCGAGCCGGCCGCGCTCCCAGCCACCAATCGTTCTGCACTTCGCTACATCCGTACGCCGGTTTCTTCAAGCTGTATGGCAACATATCGACGCAAGGGGGGCATCTATGGCCAAGGCAGGGCTGCTCTTTATCGGCACAGATGACGGGATCATCCTGTTGAGCAATCCAGGAACCGCCGGGCGCTGGTTACGTGTCGGCCACGAATTGCGCGGACGCGCCGTGCATGGAATCTGGGTCAGGCATGACGATCCGCGTCTGGTTGTCGCAGCTACCAGTGGCGGTGTCGAGCGGAGGGACGAAAGTGGGGCGACAAGGCGCACCCTCGCGCCAGGCGATACACGAGTACTTATGATGGCTGCCGGCGAACCGCTGCGCCTGCTGGTGGCAACCGATCATGGCGTGCTCCGGGGCTATGATCCACTGGCCGACACATGGGTTGCCGACGACTCGATAGCAGCGGGTATCCTGCCAACACACTCGGATGCAGCGACCCTGCCCGGTGCCCAGCCGGTTGTACTGCGTGCCGTCAGCGATACGATCCTGCGGAGCAGCGACGGTGGCGTATCGTGGGAGGCCACCCGTGCCGATCCGCCATTCGACACGATTAGCGTAATCGGTGGCTCGGGCTACCATATGGACACAGCCTTTGCCGGCACGCTCGCGGGCCGGCTCTTCGTCACTACCGATCGTGGCCGTTCGTGGCAGCTCGTGCGCGACGGGATGCCGCCGATCCATGCCATTGCTGCGGCACGCCTGGCATAGGCAGCCCGCCGACTCTGCACAGGAAAGATTGTGCATTCTTTTGACAAGAACTGTGCGTCATGCTAAACTGATAAAAATGTTTTACAGTGGAGCCGCAGTATGGCGCAGCCACCAACCTTTGCGCACTATTCCACATCACCGATTTATAACACCAAAGCTGTTGCACGCGAGACGAGTGTTCCACCGGACACATTTCGAGCATGGGAGCGACGATACGGCGTTCCACGCCCGCAACGAACGCCGGGTGGGCATCGCTTGTACTCCGAGCGTGATATTGCCGTGATCCGCTGGTTGCGCGATCGGACGGAAGAAGGCATGAATATCAGCCATGCTGTCATGTTGCTCACAAGTGCCCTTGATGAGCAGGTTACTGCCCTGGTAACCGATGAAGCGCGAGGGATCGAACGGATTGCCGAGGATCTTGTGAGCGCCCTCACGGTATTTGACGCTCAACAGGCCGAGGCGCTTCTGAGCGAGGCATTTGCACTATACCCATTTGAGCGTGTGTTGCTGGAAGGGATCCAACCGGCAATGATTGAAGTCGGTGAACGTTGGCATCGCAACGAGATCAATGTGGCTGCCGAACACTTCGCCACCGAATTCATCCGGCGCAAACTCGCAGGTCTGCTGAATGTCTTCGAGAACAACGCACAGCGCGATACGATTGTGGTGGCGTGTGCGCCGACCGAACTCCACGACATCGGGCTGCTCTTTGCCAGCCTGTTCCTGGTGCGCCGTGGCTGGCATGTCGTGTATCTGGGGCCGCAGGTGCCGTTGCCGGATCTGCTCGAAACCCTGCGAACCGTCAAGCCAAGCCTGGTTTGCCTCTCGGCAACCACATTCGAAACGGCACTGGAGTTGCTTGAAGTTGCACGTGCGATTGAAGCGGAATTTCCCACGCTACGCTTCGGCTATGGCGGGCGGGTTTTCAACATCAACCCGGAGCTCTGCGCAGAGATGCCGGGAATGTTCCTCGGCGAAGATGCACGCACCCTGACCGAGACAGTCGGCACCCTCATGGCGCGTGGTTCCACATCCAGTAACAACTGATTTTCGTATCCACAGGCAACCGGCACGATTCAGGCGACTCCTGCTGTGCAGCCAGGGCAGCGCTGTATTGCCGGCAGATGACGGCGCTGCCCTGTAAGGCCCGATAGGGTTGGGATGGCGCGTAGTGCTCGCGGCACAATCGTTGCTGCGAGGCCGTAAGATGAGAAGATGCCTCAGGTTCCATTCTGAACTATAATGAGGCATCCAGCGAGATATTCCAAGTGAAGCTGCGAGAGAGTAAGCAGAAGGAGCCATGTGTGTCGCTCAGCCCCTCGCACCGGCTGGTTATGCGTGCGATCACCGAACAGGAGGTGCCGAGCGGAGAAGCTGCGGCGCTCTTAGATGGTGTACGTTTGCTTGCCGGAAACGATACCCTCCCCGCTCAGTATGCCATGCGCCAGGATGCGCCGGTCATATCACTTGAAGATTCATATCAATACTGCCATGCAATGACACGCCGTCATTCGCGGAGCTTCTTCTTCAGCACGCAGTTGCTCCCACCCGAGAAGCAGCGGGCGATCCGTGCCTTATATGCATTCTGCCGTACCAGCGATGACCTGGTCGATCAGGCCACCGATAACGCCGCTGCCGCGCTGGCACACTGGGTCAACCTGGTGCATGCGCCCCAGGCGCCGCCAAATCATCCGGTGCTGCTGGCGTGGAATGATACCGTCCATCGCTATCATGTCTCACCGATGCTGGTTGATGAACTGCTGGCCGGGATCGCCATGGATCTGACCGTCAAGCGGTACGAGACGTTTGATGATCTCTGGCTCTACTGCTACCGGGTTGCGTCGGTTGTCGGGTTGATCTCGATGCAGATCATCGGTTATTACGAAGGTGCAGTGAGTTATGCCGTCAAGCTTGGGGTGGCGCTCCAGCTAACCAATATTCTGCGTGATGTGGGTGAAGATGCTGCGCGTGGGCGGATCTACCTGCCACAGGAGGATCTGGCACGTTTCGGGCTCACCGACGACGACATTCTGGCGCAGCGACGTGATGATCGTTTCCGGGCATTGATGCGGTATGAGATCGAGCGGGCGCATACACTGTACGATGAATCGCGCCCGGGGATCGCCTTGCTGAATCCGGATGGGCGGCTGGCAATCGCGGCAGCCGGCGAGATCTACCGGGGCATTCTGAATAAAATCGTTGCAAATGATTTTGATGTGTATCGCAAGCGCGCCTATGTGCCGACGGGCACCAAGCTGCTGACGCTCTGGCGCGTCTGGCGGCAGTTGCGCCATGAGCGGTCGGTATGAGCGCGGTTCCTTACACATTGCCGATACACCGGCCACCCTGGCCGCGCTGGCCGTATGCCGTCGTACTCGGCATTCTCTTCTTCGGGCCGCTGGCAGCA
>CALLZL010000611.1 GCA_937859575.1 uncultured Chloroflexota bacterium | reverse complement strand
GCAGTATGGCGGGAATCTCGAACAGCTCACGATTGCCGGTAACTGGGCCGGTACCTACCCCGATTCCGCCTTCCACCAGGGGCGCGCTGCGATGGGATCCGAAGGAAGCTGGGCTTCGACCGACGCCGAGATCCCGTTTGAATGGGAAGTTGCACGATTCCCGGTCGGCCCAAGCGGTAGCAAGTCGTACACCGCCTTCTGGCCGAACTGGTGGGTTATTCCGCAGGGTGCCAAGCAGCCGGATGCCGCCTTCCTGTTCCTTGAGTTCGTGGCTACCACCGGCTGGCAGATCTGGTACGAATATATTATGGATACACCATCGTGGCGCAACTTCCCGCCCACGGTGGTTACCACCAAGCTCGTAACGCAGACCAGTGCCGAGCGGGCGCAGAATGTCAACACCTTCTTCGCCGATTACCTCAACGACGCGGTCGAGATGTGGACTTCGCCGGTTGAGACGTTCGCTTAGGATACCCTGACCGCGAGCATCGACGAAGTGCTGAACAAGCGCAAATCGGCCCGTGAGGCGCTCGCCGAGGCGCAGCAGATCTGTCAGTCACGGCTGGAGGAAGCGCTACGGAGCTAGTTCGGCTCGATCACATCACAATGCGGCGGCGCAGCCGCCGCATTGTGATGTGATTCGAATCATGCCCGGCATGCGGTGCAACCTGCCGGTATTGGGAGAACGCCATGGAATCAGCGACACCGACCAGCGAACAGAAGCAGGCCGGGGTGCGGCGGCCGATGATCAGCAAACAGTTGCGCAAAGATCTGCGGGCATACCTCTTTCTCTCGCCCTGGATCTTTTCGCTGCTAGTCTTTACCGCCTACCCGATGCTGGCATCATTCTACTTTTCGATGACGAAGTATACCGTGCTGAATCCGCCACGCTGGATCGGGCTCGACAACTTCGTGACCATGTTTACCAGCGATCCGCTCTACTGGCGGGCGGTTGGCAATACTACCTACTACACGCTGATTTCGGTGCCGCTCGGCATGCTTGTCGCCCTGGTGCTGGCCATTCTGCTTAATCAGCGGGCCAGTGGGATCGGCGTCTACCGCACGATCTACTACTTGCCAAGCCTGATGCCGGTAGTTGCCAGCACACTGCTGTGGATGGTGCTGCTCGACCCACGCCTCGGGCTTGTCAATATTGGCCTGCAGGCAATCGGCTTACCACGGGTTGGCTGGCTCAACAGCGCCGACTGGTCGAAACCGGGGTTGATCCTCATGTCACTCTGGACGGGCACCGGCACGGCGATGTTGATCTTTCTGGCCGGCCTGAAGGATGTGCCGCGTTCATTGACCGAAGCGGCCATGATCGATGGGGCCAACGGCTGGCAACGCTTCCGCCATGTCACCTTGCCGCTCCTGACACCAACGATCTTCTTTAATCTGATTATGGGGATCATTGCATCGTTTCAGGTGTTTGGTCCGGCGTATGTCGCCGGCGATGGCGGTGCCCGGCAGGCCGGCCCGCTGAACTCGCTGCTCATGTATATGCTGCTGATCTACCGCAATGCATTCCGCTTCTTCGAAATGGGGTATGCCTCGGCATTGGCACTGGTCATGTTCATCGTGCTTGTGCTGCTGACGCTGGTGGTTGTTCGCTCGTCGGATTACTGGGTGCACTACGAGGTCGGGCGACGCTAAGGGTGATCGTGCCGCGAGGGAATGTCAAGGAGAAATATCATGGGACCTTCAGCCTCACAGACGGCCGTTGCCGCGACATTGCGCCGCCGTCAGCAGACACGCCGGCTGGCCGGTGGAGTGATGGCACACCTGCTGCTGATCCTGGTAGCAACCCTCTTTGCCGTGCCGTTCGCCTGGCTGATTATTACATCTCTCAAACCGCTCAATCAGGTCTTTACTGATCCGCTGGTCTGGATCCCCGATCCGATCATGTGGAGCAACTATGCCGAGGCGCTGACAAGCCCGGCGTTTCCGTTCCTGCGCTTGCTGGGCAATACCCTGTTCTATGCAGTCGCCGCTACGGCCGGAACCATCATATCGGGGGCGATTATCGCCTACGCCTTTGCCCGCATGGAGTTTCGCGGTCGCGATCTGCTCTTCGGCATCACCCTGGCAACCATGATGCTACCGGGGATCGTGACGCTCATTCCAACCTATCTGCTCTTCCGCTGGCTCGGTTGGGTCGGCACCTATGCGCCGCTGATCGTACCGCTCTGGTTCGGCAGTGCGTTCAATATCTTCCTGTTGCGTCAGTTTATGATGACGATTCCGATCGATCTGACCGACGCCGCCAAAATCGATGGAGCCGGCGATTTTACCATTCTGTGGCGCATTATGGTGCCGCTGATCAAACCGGCGCTGCTGGTTGTCGGGCTCTTTCAGTTCATGGCGGCCTGGAACGATTTCTTTAATCCCCTGATCTATCTTGATGAAGCAGCCGAATACCCGCTCGTACTCGGTCTGTATGCCTTCCGCACCCGTTTCGGGGTGCAGTGGCACCTAATCATGGCGGCATCACTGGCCGTCACCTTCCCGATTATTGTGCTCTTCTTTGTAGCACAGCGCTATTTTATCGAAGGTGTCACGTTGAGCGGTCTCAAGGGTGCCTGAGTTCTTTGTGCATGAAGGAGCAACATTCCATGGCAACATCCCCCCTTCGAATTGGCATTGCCGGGTGCGGTAGTGTGATGCGTGGGCCGTACACCAACCAGATCCGACGCATGCTGAGTGCCGGCATGGCGATTGAAGTCACGGCCGCCTGCGATACGGATCCGGCACGGCGTAAGATCGCCGAAGATCGCTTCGGCGAGGTGTTGTTTACCACCGATTACCGTGAACTGGTCACCTCATCGGATGTCGACCTGGTGCTGGTGCTGACATCCATGCCGCAGCATGGCCCAATTGCCCGCGCAGCACTCGAAGCCGGCAAACATGTGCTGGTCGAAAAACCGATGTCGGTGTCGCTGAGCGAGGCGGCCGAACTGCTCGAACTCTCGAAGCAGAGCAAAGGGCTGCTGGTACCGGCACCACATGTCGTACTGAGCCCCACCTTCCAGGAGATCTCGCGTCGCATTCATCGCGGCGAGATCGGCCAGGTGCTGCAGGCACGTGCGATCTACGGCTGGAATGGCCCTAGCTGGGGCAAATGGTTCTATAGCCCGGGCGGCGGCTCGATGTTCGACCTCGGTGTCTATAATGTTACGAGCCTGACGGCGCTGCTCGGCCCGGCGCAACGCGTAACCGCCATGACCGGTATCGCTCGCCCCGAGCGGGTCGTCGATGGCGAGAAGATGAAGGTACAGGCCGAAGATACAGCCCACATTCTGATCGATTTCGGTGGTGATGTGTTTGCGGTGGTGACGACCGGCTTCACCATGCAGCGCTACCGCTGCCCGGCGATCGAGATCTACGGCAGCGAAGGAACCATCCAGATGCTGGGCGACGACTGGGATCCGGATGGCTTCGAACTCTGGCGCAATGATGTCGGCGCATGGCAGATCCATGGCGAAACCCTCCCCGACTGGCCGTGGACCGATGGGCTGCGCCATATGGTTGAGTGTATTCAGAATGGCACACGCCCCTTGATTACGCCGGAGCATGGCTACCATGTGCTTGAGATCATGCTGAAGGCCCAGGAAGCCGGCCGCACCGGCCAGGCACAGTTGATCGAGAGCACCTTCACGCCACCAAGCTTTGTTGAAGAGGCCGAACGTGTGCCGGTGCATCTGATCCACGATCCGGCCAATCAGTAGGAGCTGTTTCCATGCATGTACTCATCACCGGTGCAAGCGGCTATGTGTCGAAATATGTGATCGCTGATCTCGAACACGATCATCGATTGCGCCTGTTCAGCCGGCGTGCGCCGGCTGATGGCGGCCATGCCACTCAGACACAGGCGGCGTTTGTGCGCGGCGATCTGACGACCCTCGATAATTGTTTGCGTGCCGCCGAGGGGGTCGATGCGATTGTGCATATCGGTGCCAATAACTGGATCTCGGCCGATACGTTTCGTAACAACACCCTCGGTACCTATTATCTGCTTGAAGCTGCCCGCGAACACGGCATCCGCCGCATCGTCTTTGCGTCGAGCAATTGTGCCCTGGGCCATTGTGCCCGGCCGGCCGGTGTGCCGTTCGAACCACAGTATCTGCCGATCGATGAAGCGCATCCCGGTGATGTGACCGACAACTACGGCCTGTCGAAGCTGGTAAACGAACAGACCTGTGCGGCGTTTGCCCGGGCCCATGGCATCGATACGATCGCCCTGCGGCTGGCATGGTGCTGGGGCGAAGCGGAGTATCGCTGGCGTGAAGAAAAACCGTACGATTCGGCCAATGGTGCCGGTGGGTTCTGGGCGTATGTCGATATGCGTGATGTGGCACAGGCGGTGCGCAAGGCGCTGTATGCACCACAGCCGGTACAGGCTGCCTGCCGCCCGTTTTATATCAATGCCGCCGACACGATCGCCGATGAACCGTCGGCCGATCTGGTGGCACGCTTCTATCCGCAGCTTGCCGTCTCGGCGGCGGCGCTGAGCGGCCACGAGGCGCTCTTTAGCTGGCGCGCAGCTCAGGCGGCGTTCGGCTATACGCCACAATATTCCTGGCGTAGTTAGCGAGCGGTTGTTTGCGATGCCGGTGGCGGCTCGGCGCGATTGTCGCCTGGTGTCACCGGTGTGGCCTCGGTATTCACGCAGCAAAGGAAACCATGATGACCATCCCACTCCGTGCCGGGCTGATTGGTTGCGGTAGCCTGGCTCAACGCGGCGTGCTGCCGCACCTGAGCGAAGCCGATGCACGCGAGCATGTGCGGCTTGTCGCCGTTGCCGACAACGATATCGAGCGGGCACAGCGCACCGCCGAGCGCTACCATGTTCCAGTGTTCTTTGGCGATATCCATGCCATGCTGGCTGGTGCCGATCTTGATCTTGTGATCATTCTGACCCCAATACCATTGCATTACGAACATGCCATGGCGGCGATTGCCGCCGGTAAACATGTATATGTGCAGAAGGCTATGACAACTACCCTGGCCGAGGCGGATGCGCTGCTGGCGGCTCGCGATCAGGCTGGTGTGAAACTGGCAGCGGCACCCGGGTACGAACTCTTCCCCACAACTGCTAAGATGCGCGAGGTGGTGGCGAGCGGTGCCCTCGGCAAGGTGGCGATCGCCTATACCTATACCATGGGGTTCGGCCACGAGCACGAGTCGATCCGTGCCGGCGAGGGTGCACTGGCGGCAATCGATCCAAGCTGGTATTTCCGCGCCGGTGCAGGGCCGCTTCCCGATGTGACGGTCTATGCGCTGCAATTGATCACGAGTGTGCTTGGCCCGGTGCGGCGCGTGACCGCGATGGCAAACAAGGTGGTGCCGGAGCGAGAGTGGCGTGGTAAGTCGATCAGTATCGAAGTGGCCGATAACAACCTGGTGATGATGGAGTTTGCCACCGGCACCCTCGGTGTCGCGGTGGGTGCCGAATGCCGTGGCAGCCCGCGGGTGCCGTGGGGTGGTATGGCGCTCTTCGGCACACATGGGGTGCTAGAGATTACCGAGGTGCATAATCCAAGCGGGTACCCGACACGCTATGCTGTGGGGCGCGAAGAAACGAGTGTGGCACTTACCGAGCAGCCGTATCTGCGCGGCGCACACCTCGAGATCGAAGAGCCGCATGTCTATGCCGATATTATGGATCTGGTGGCTGCAATTGGCGAGGATCGCCCGCCACGCGCGACCGGCGAACAGGCGCGCCATGTTGTCGAGTTGATTGAGTGCGCCCGCCGTGCCGCCGATACCGGCGTGACACAAGAACTCAGCAGCCGGTTTGTCGTGTAAGCACATCGTGCAAACAAACCACGAATAAGACGAAAAGTACGAAAAGTATCGTCCATTCGTATTATTCGTGTTATTCGTGGTTCGCTGTCAAAACCCGATATGGATGATGGTTCGCCCGCTACGATCCTGGAAGAACCCGACGCCATCCTGGATCAGGCCAACATAGAACCCCATGCGAGTCTCGGGTTGCTGCACACGTATCCGGCCGATAATCACGGCTTCTTCGCCCGGCAGCAGAAGATCCTCGACAAATGGAACGCGCCACTCTTCGGGGGGGCGCGGTGTCATGGCCCAACGGTAGGGGTAGCGCTTGGCCGCACCGCCACTGTTGGCATCCCAATCGACCCCGATGCGCCAGAAACCGCCCGGTTTGGCGACATAGGCACCATCGGCGATCGACGAGAAGACTTGGTCGGTGTTGTATTCGTGCCCCGAGGCCGGCCCGTATGTGCGAATCGGCACATCACCATCATTCTTGACCCGCATGGTGATCGTGAAGACATCCCCTAGCATGATCGACTGTGGTGCCATATAGCTGTAGGTGATCGTTGCGTGCGGTTGCCCACCGCCGCTGATCGCCAGCGGCCCGCTGCGCTCGACCAGATTGCCGACGCCGTCGAGCGCCCGCACAGTGTAGGTGTAGGTGCCATCTGGCAACAGAAAGCCATCAACGGTACGGCCGTTCCAGACGAAACGCTGTAGCTCAGGGGCTGCCTCTTCGCCACTGATAAACGGGTAGACCGTGCCGTCGGGGCCGGTGATTGCAATATCAAGGGTGGCCGTTGTCGGCAGCGAGAAGGTGATTTCGGTTACATCATCAATACCATCGGCGTTTGGCGAGATGGTTGTCGGGAAGGCGACCAGGTCGTCGATCGCCGGCGGTGGTGTATCACTGCCGATAATCGTCAGTGGTTGTTCGACCATAGCACTGCCGCCGGTATCGCCAACGGCCGTTACGAGTAGGGTATAGTTGCCGCTCGGCAGGGCGCGCCGCCGCACCACCGGATCTTCGGTCGGCGCGGTGCCGTCGAAGCGCAACGAATACGGCTCGGACGACGGCAGGCGCGGTTGATCGATGCGCAGTGGGTAGCGTACCCCGGCGCTATCTAGCAGTGCGACCGACACACGTGCCGGCTGGCTGATCGTATAGCTGATGGTGAGCGACTCGCCGGCACCGGTGGTGCGTAGTTCGTCGCTCGAAAGACTCACATCGGCGAGCAGTGTGCCGCTGCTGCAAGCACTAAGCGCCAGGCCCAGCAATAGCAGCAGCCCGCCCGAAACCGCCCCACGAAGCTTTTTTCCTATATGCATTATTTATACACCTCGGCCGGGCTTTCGCCGACTGCCGCCGGCGCGTGTCGCCGACGAAAGAGCGTCAGCGCCAACGCCCCCAACGCCACCCCAAACCACAGGGTGGCAAAACGGATGATAATCGTCGCCGTCGTTGCCGCCCCCAACTCCATCGGCACCAGCAGCACCAGCAATCCGGCACTCGATGCTTCGGAGACGCCGAGGCCGCCCGGCAGAAACGACACAAGCCCGAAGAGCGTGGAAGCAGCAAAAATGAAGGTCGCCGTTACCAGCAGCATGCCGTTGTCGGCGATGCCGAGGCCGCGCAATACGAAATAGAAGGCGATACATTCGCCAAACCACGAGATAATACTGATGATCGTCGAACCGAGCAGCAACCGCCAGGCCATGAGTTGCTGCGAACTGGTGTAGGCCGCCGCCAGGCGCGGCGCCAGGCGTGTACCGAGCGGCAGGCGTGCCAGTAGCGCCAGGATCCGTTCGACCAGTGAGCGCCACTGCAACAGTAACAGGCCGATGATGGTCAGCACGACCAGGGCTACGAATGCCGGCCGTGCCGGCTCGTAGAGTGTCAGCCCGACTCCCATCAGGATGATCATCGCGATTCCGTCGGTGATCCGTTCGGCCAGTACGATGGGTGCCGATGCGCTGATCGGGGTGCCGTTGATGCGCTTCAGAAGTGCCGATTTCAGCACTTCGCCAACCTTCGCCGGTGTAACGGCCATGACCATGCCACTGGTGAAGAGCAGCACACTGTCGAGCAGATTGACACCCTGCCCCATCTGCATGCGACGCAGGTAGAAATCCCACTTCAGCCAGCGGAGCGCATAGTTCAACAGGGTAAAGCCGATCACCGCCGGAATCAGCCCGAGATCGAATGAACTGAAACTCGCGCCTACCAGCCGGATATCGCTGATCAGGCCAAGAGCGACGGCGATCAACAGGCCAAGGGCAACCGAGAACAGGATGCTGCGGCGAAGGGTTGGCGGCATGCGATTCCTATGTATCTGAGCGATGCTCGACAAGCTCAACCAGCGTGCCGAAGGTGCTGCGCGGATGCAGGAAGGCAACCAGGGTCGCGTGTAGCCCGGGGCGTGGTGTTTCGTCGATCAGGCGTACGCCGCGCATCTTGAGTTCGGCCAGTGCGGCAACGATATCATCGACACGATAGGCAATATGGTGAATACCAGGGCCACGCTCATTAAGAAACTTCGCAAATGCGGCAGCTTCGGATGTCGGTGCAATCAGTTCGATCAAGGTAGTGCCGACACGCGCAACAGCTGCGATCATATGACGTTCGGGAAGCTCGATGCGCTCCCAATCGGTGATTGCAAAACTGCTGCGATACAGTTCAACCGCTTCGTCGAGATCGCGTACGGCCAGCCCGATATGATCCACCTGAGTAAAAAGCATGTGCCACCTGTGTCGCCATGTGCCGCGCCAGTGTAGCATCAGGCGCGCTGGGCGTCAAAAAAGTGCTGCTGGTTTTCGCGGTGCCGCCAGCCATCTTTGAGCAGCGAGAAGACAGCAGTATCGGTGAATTGCTGCTCGATCGGATCATAGAAATTTTCGCGGAAGTATCCTTCTTGTTCGAAGCCGAGCTTCTCAAGCACGCGTCGCGAACCATGATTGGCCGGATGGATCTGCGCCTCGACGCTGTGGAGATCCATGGCGGTGAATCCATAGTGTAGGATTGCTCGCATGGCCTCTGGCATAATTCCCTGCCCCCACCATTCCGGTGCAAGTTCATAGCCGATCTCGGCACGTTTGTGTTCGGTGATCAGCCGCCAGTATCCCAGTGATCCGATCAATTGGTTCTTGCCACGGATGCATATCGCCCAACGGATACCGCTCTGAGACCGAAACGACTCATTGATGCGTTCGATCCGTTGGGCCGCTTCGTCTGCGGATTTCATCGGTAGCGAGCCAAAATACCGGATCACCTGCGGGTTGCTCATGATTCGCAGAACGTCGGCGCTGTCGTCGGGCGTGTGTGCACGTAAGAACAGCCGCTCGCTTTCGAGCACCGGGAAGGTCGTAAAAATCTGTTTCAGGTCGAGCATTGCTTCCTCATCACGCTGTGGTGTTGCATGCGCTGAGTCTAGAACACGCCTGCCGCGCTGTCATCGGTCATGAGAAGGTGTTGTGCGCTGAGCTGGTGTCATTTGGTACGCGAATACTCGCCACCCAGAGATCCAGATCCAGACATGCTTCGCATAGTGATGTAGAGCCACACACAGTCGCCGGTTCGGGCCCATCGGCAGGTGTGAGGCTCCTGCAACGACGAAGTATCGATCACAAAGGAGATCTTCCATGTCACGCAATACGCAACTAACCCGCCGTGGTTTTCTGCGCAGCACGGTTGCTGCAGGTGGTGGTATCGCTGCCGTCGGCTTTGCCGGCATCCTGGGTGTCGAAACAGCACTCGCCGGTCACGATAGCATGGATGATGTGCAGACCATCCTGAATCTCGCGGCCACCGCCGAAACCCTGGCAGTCACGCATTATTATAGTGCTCTGACGGCGCGCAGCTTCCGGCTCGATGCTGAGGATATTGAGTACCTCAAGTTTGCCCTTGACGCAGAACAGCAGCATCTCGATTTTCTGATGGCGAATGGTGGCCGTGCACTCACCGATTCGTTCTTCGTGCCGGCCAATCTACTTTCTGATCCGGATGTGTTTGTGGCTACCACCAGTGCCGCCGAAACCGCATTCGTTGGTGCGTACCTGGCGGCCACCCGCCGTTTCGCCGAGCTCGGTAACCCGCGCCTGGCTGCGACCGCCGCGCAGGTGGCATGTGTCGAATCACAGCATCTTGCAATTGCCCGCGATATTGGCGGCCTGGTGCCCAACAATATCGCGCTGGCTGTCCCGGTCTATTACAATGTCTCCGATGCCGTACCGACACTCACCCCGTTCTTGCGTGGCGGTAGTGGCTTTATCGGGCCGGTGCGCTACCCGGGCAAGGCACAGGTCAGCCAGGCGCTTGGTGCTGTGAAGGCGATTGCTGTGCCGCCGTTTACGGCAGTGTTTTAGGGGTAACCCCGCGGCGGAGCAATCCGGTGGGTGGTAACCATCAGTACCGCTGGCGTGGCAGATCAGCTGCGCTAGCGGTCGCATCGTATTCGTTTGCGGATAAATAATACCCTATGTATACTACCTCGGTGAACTGCCGGTGTGCCCGGATCGAGGATCAGGGTGCTCGCAAGCCAACAGATACGGCCATTGTGGAAATCGAACGCATGCGTGATGAAGATCTGCTGGTGCTGGTTGCACAGCGCCACGAGTCAGCCCTCGGCATGATCTACGACCGCTACGGCCGGCTGATCTATTCGATCGCACTGCGGATCACCGGCGACCGCCAGACGGCCGAAGAGGTGGTGCAGGATGTGTTCCAGAGCGTCTGGCAGACGGCAGGAAGCTATCATCCTGAACTTGGTGCTGCTTCTACCTGGTTGCTGAGTATTACGCGTCACCGGGCGATCGATGCCACTCGCAGCAAGCGTGAACGCGCCCGAACCCGCGAATACCCGCTCGACCAGATCCGGCCGGTGGCCGAGGATACGCTTGTCGAGCGTGAGGTCGAGCGACGTGTCCTACGTGACGAGGTGCGATCGGCACTCGATACCCTGCCGTCGAACCAACGCCAGGCGATTGAACTTGCCTACTATGGTGGTCTGACGCGTGCCGAAATTGCTGATACCCTGGGTGAGCCACTTGGCACAGTGAAGACACGCCTGCGCCTTGGGTTGCTCAAGCTGCGGGATCTGTTGCAGGCTTTCGGTGAATAGTGTGAACACAGATGCCGGCATAACTGAAGAAGTGATAGAACCATGACCGCGCCGCCTGATGATGTCCTCGATCTCTTGACTGCCTATGTGCTTGGAGCGCTTGAACCCGCAGAGGTTTCCCAGGTGCATCAACTGCTTGAGCAGCAGCCTGAGCTTCAGCGCACGCTGACTGAGCTGCGCGCGACCGCGCAGCGCCTGCCGTACGCTCTGGCCGATCACGAACCACCAGCCGATCTGCGTAGGCGTGCCCTTGAGCATGCCGTCGGTCGTTCGCAGCCGATCCGCTCGGTAGCATCGAGTGCCATGGTGCGCTGGCGTTGGTTGGCGCTGACATTTGGTGGTATCGCGGCTGTTGCTGTGGTTGTGGTACTCGTCACACTGGTGCAGTTGGTCGATACACGTGTCGAGCTGTCGCGAACTGCAGCTGATCTGGCGGCGGCACGGGCAGTGCAGCAACAGGTTGTGGCGATCGCTACCGAAGCACAGGTTATGGCCAGGCTCTCAGGCGGCAGTGGTCGTGGTGTCGTACTCAGTGCACCGGCGGGTGCAACCCTGCTGATTGCCAATCTGCCGCCGCAGCAACCTGACCGTGTCTATCAACTCTGGCGTATCGTCGGCGATGAAGCCCCGATCAGCGCTGCAACATTTACCGTTGATGCACATGGGTATGGCTTCGTCACGATTGCCGGTGACCAGCGCCCGCCTCCTGGTGCAACCCTGGCGGTCACTGATGAACCGGCCCCCGGTAGCCCGGGGCCGACTACGCCGATCCTGATTGTTGGCCAGCTGAACAGTACCTGAAGAGGTGTGGCCGTGAGTTTTGTGCAACGGGTATGTCGCCGGCTCTTTCCAGCAGCATGGTTTGCGGCGATGCGTGCCGAGTCGCTCAGCTGGATGGTGCGTTGTTCGTGTGGCTTCGAACGCTCGGTCTGGGAACTGGGCGGGATCCGCTGGAAGGCAAGCGGTCAGCCGCGTCGCCGGATGCGCTGCATCCATTGCGGCGAGTGGACATGGCATCGAATCTATCAGAAGCTCGCTGAA
>CALLZL010000610.1 GCA_937859575.1 uncultured Chloroflexota bacterium | reverse complement strand
GCGTCGAGGCGCTGAGCGAAATCGCGATGCGCGTCATCGAAGAACGGCCAGGCGGCTTCGGCCGGCGGTACTTCAGCCAGCTTCAGGTAAATGGCATGCTGTGCATCAAAACAGATCGTCGGCACACCAAAGGCCTGATACATCGCCCGCGAATCCTCGTGGTCGCGGCAGAGCGCATCAAGCGCCGAGCGGTCGGTGCTGTCGGTTGCGAAGCGATCCATATCAAGGCCGGCGCTGCGGGCAACCGCGGCAATCGCGGCCTGATCCGAGAAGTCGATCTTGTCGCGGTGGCGTGCATGGAAGAGTGCGCTGCGGAACGTATTGAAGGCGGCATCCCCCTGCCGGCGTGCCGCTTCGGCAGCCCAGAAGGCATGCAGAGCGCGATGGTTCGGACTGCTGCCCGGGCGGCCGGCATAGTCGGCCGGTTGCTCCCAGATGCGCCAGTCCATGTCGGCGGGTGTATTGATCTGTTCGAGTGAAAAGTAGCGCCAGCGGATAGCCAGCGCATTGGGGCGCTGTTCTTCAAGCAGATCGAACCACTGGCTGGCGCGATAGGCAAAAGGGCAGAGAAAATCGATGAAGACGGTAAGCTCAAGCGGTGAACGTGTCATAATCGGGGATGCTCCTTATTGCTGATTGGTCGTTGGCATGTATATGAATATTATACCCCGGCTTTTGGTGCCGATGAGCGGTTGCGCCATCGCAGCGCAACGGCGGCACCCAGCGCCGCATACCCAAGCAACGACAATGGTGCCAGCCAGATCGCCTGTGCCAGGTCGTTGGTGAGGAGGTTGATGGGGAAGGCCAGCCAGCCGATCAGGCCGTATGCCGGATCGGTACACTGCCACGGCCAGGGTTGTGGCGGCATGCTGATGCGGAACGACAGGCATTGAACGGCAACCGCAAACACACCCCCCAGGGCAATCAACCCGGCAAGCAGGCCGCAAGCTGCTCCTTTTCTGGCCTGGTATCGCATAAACCGTTCGTATCGCTATGGGCTCGGGCGCTGTAAGGCGGGCACATACACCAGGTTGGCCGGATCGACACTCAAACGTAGTGGAAGCCGTGGCACTGCTGCCCGTGGGTCGTAGGTGCTGGAATTGTTCCATGCCACATACCCGTCGATCTTCACTCCCGCTGGCAGCTCGGCTGTTGCATAGAAGCTAGTATCAGTAAAGTTCACCACCACCACCACCTCGGGCGCCCAACTTGCCAGGCTCGGTGTCGTAGAGATCGAATCGGCCGATACACGGATCATTCCGCCGGGTTGAAGGGTCAGCGATTGTGAGATGATGCGGGTTCCAGCAGCATTGAACGCCTTGATCGGGACCGTCTGGGTGATATTTACCGTATTGTAGAGGAAGAGCACCGTATTGGTGTCGTTGCTGTCCAACGGGGTAAAATAGACGGTTGTGCCGGCAGTGCTGCCGGTCGCTTTCTCTTGCGCAGCGGCCTGTGGTGTATCAACCGGTTGTTCATCATCCGCCTGAACGGATGTCGCAGGGGCAGCGACCGAAGCGGGAGCATCGGCTTCGTCGGAAGGTGTCTGGGCCTGGGCTCGTAGGCCGAGTACCAGAAGCAGCGTCACCATTGCCGTCAGGGCCATCAGCATGAGGGTGTCTCGCATTCGAACCATGACTCTCCTCCTTGTTTCCGCTCGGCAGCACAATGGTGCCGGAAATCTCGGCACACAAGCTACGGTGCGATCGGCACAACTGCTGGTGTGTACCGCATACCCATCAGTATGTCACAAAGTGTCAAGGAGCAAGCACCGATCGGGCATGCTGATTGCCGGTAGATGGCTAGGGTGCCTCCAGGCCGTACTCTTCGAGTAAGGCCGTATCCGTGAGCAGATCAGCGCTGCGCCCATCGGCGGCGATGCGCCCCTGCGCCAGTACCACCATGCGCGGGAAGACATCGCGCACTAGTCGCATGTCGTGGGTCGAAACGATCATGGCCTGCGGCAGTTGCTGCAAGAGCCCGACCAGGCCGCGCCTGGCGCGTGGATCAAGCCCGGCCGACGGCTCGTCGAGTGCCAGGATCTCCGGCTGCATCGAGAGCACCGTGGCAATCGCAACGCGTTTCCGCTGACCAACGCTCATATGGTGTGGCATACGTCGCTCGAAGCCGCGCATATCGACCTGTTCGAGGGCGGCAGCGACCCGCCGTGCGACTTCGGCGGCATCGAATCCCATGTGGATGGGGCCAAACGCTACATCATCAAACACTGTCGGCGAAAAGAGCTGATCGTCGGGATCCTGGAACACCATGCCGACCCGCGCCCGGATGCCGGCGAGCGTACGTTCGGCAACCACCATGCCGCCGACGGCAACCATGCCGCGTGATGGGCGCAGCACACCGTTCAGATGGAGCAGCAATGTGCTCTTACCGGCACCGTTTGGCCCGACAAGCGCAACTTTTTCGCCGGGGGCAATCGCCAGGTTGATCCCGCATAGTGCAGCAGTACCATCGGGGTAGGTATAGTGCAGATCGCGCAGTTCGAGTGCTGCAGCGCTGAGCGCAGTACTGAGCGGCGTCTTCATCTGGGTCGGGGTCGTCATGGGTTCTGTTTCTTTCTCTCGATCAATTGGTACAACCGTTAGCTGCGCATCCTGCCGAGGTCGTTCTTGCCTCACGCAGAATGCCGCTACCCAGCTATGCGTACTGAGCGATGGCATACGGCATGTTAGAACATCACCGCCAGGAAGGTGATCGATGCCAGCAACGCCAGCCCGATGGCGAGAATTCCCTCTTCACCGGCGGTTAGCGACCGCCTGACTATGGTGCGGAATTCGCCGGTGTAGCCGCGTGAAAGCATGGCGACGTAGATTCGCTCGCTGCGTTCATACGAACGCAGAAAGAGCGTCCCGACCATCTGCCCCACCACCGCCGCCCGCCATCCGATACCGCCACCGCTGCGCTGCCCGGGTAGCACGGCGCTGCGTACGGCACGCGCACGCAACATTCGTTGCGCTTCTTCGATCAGCACAAACAGATAGCGATAGGCAAAGGCCAGGAGCGCCACCAGTACGGCCGGTAATCGCAGGGCACGCAGTGCCTGGATGAGATCGATGAAATGGGTGGTTGCGACGAGCGTGAGCGCTGCCTGTACCGACAGCCACGATTTCAGTACGACGCTGATGAAGGCCACAAGCCCGGCAGTGGTGGCTGTGAGTGTGAGCGGGCCGAGTGCCAGGCTGAACAGAGGCTCGCCTGGCCGCGAAAAGAGCAGCGAGACCGCGACGAGTGCGAACGGTAGTGCCACAAACGCTCGCTTGATGATCGTCAGCAGGCCCACCTGTGACCATGCGACAATGCCCCACAGCAGTGCAGCCATGATGGCCATAGCCGCCCATTCACCGAACGGCATGAATGCCAGTGCCAGCACAAAGCCGATTGTGAGCAGAAATTTGACCCTTGCATCAAGGGCATGGATCGGGCTGCTGCGGTCGACAAACCGATCAAGCGCGTCGGTTGAGAGTGTCATGGAGCATCCTGTTATCTGGGTCTTCGGCGTGCTGTGTGCCGCGATCGCGGCACACAGCTTTGCATGTATGTGATATCGGTGTGTGATGAAAGCCAATTAGCGTTCGGCAGCTTCAGCCCGTGCCCGCAGCATCTGCGAGATACCATAGATCAGGGCGAAGACGATTAGTAGCCCGATCACACCGGCCAGGATCGTCGAAAGCCCGCCATCAATCCCGGGGATCGTATAATCCGGCAGAATATTGAATGGTGCATCCTGCGCCCGCTCAAGAAAACCCTGATCTTCGGCAACCCGCTCAAGGCCATCGGGATCACCCGATGCAAATGGCGAGATCAGCGCCGCACCGATCGCAAATGCCATGCCAACTAGTGTGACGGTGCCGATCGTTCCGCCGCCGACGCGCCGCTGTAGCCCTTCTGGGCCGACAACCGCAGCCAGGCTGCTGACGATATCGGGGCGGGTGGTGATCACAAACGAGAGTGCCGCCAGGGTGATCAATCCTTCGCCGATCCCGATAAAGGTATGCACAAACAGCATCAGTGGGAAGACGATAGCCGCCGGTACACCCGAAAGCACCAGCTGGATCGAGGTCAGTACGGCTGCGGCCATCACCGAGGCCCATGCAACCACGAAGCCGACCAGCGCCAGGCCCCACGGCCGGCCGCCGAAGACGCGTAGCAGCGGCATGCCCATCCCATAGCCGACGAGGGCCGTTGCAACCCCCATGTTAAAAATGTTGGCACCCATGGCCAGCAGCCCGCCATCCTGAAAGAGTAGCGCCTGCAGTGCAAGCACGACGGTCATCACTAGAATGCCGGCCCATGGCCCGAGCAAGAGCGCCGCCAGTGCACCGCCGAGCAGATGACCCGATGTGCCGCCCAGTACGGGAAAGTTTAACATCTGTGCGGCAAAGATGAACGCCGCCATAACCCCCATCAGTGGGATCTGACGCTCATGCAGCGCACCGCTGGTGCGCCGTACGGCAATCGCCACACTGGCGATCGTCAGCACCCACCAGGCGATCGAAACCGGTACTGAGAGAAACCCATCGGGAATATGCAGCCCGACGGCGATCTGTTCGAGAAACGCGCTCATCATCCACGAGAACCTTTCTGCTTGTGTAGAGATACTCTGTCGTTATTATACTCTGTTCAGCCAACTTCGGCATCCAGCTTTTAGCCCATATGTTTTGCTGATACGTATGGCCGTGCTGTATGACGGCATTCGTATATAATGGCTCGGCAACCCAGATACTGTTTCCGACGAATATCTCTACGGGTAAATGCACGTGGCGGATCCTTCCTGGAACTGGGAAGATATTGCCGCGCTGGCGGCGACGGCGGCGATCGGTGGATCTGCACTGGCGATTGCCGCTCAGCTGGCGGTAGCCCTCGGTGCAGGTGCGCCGGGTGGCCTTGATTCACCGCCGGCGTATCTGGCTACCACCGTTTTCTATCTGCTGTTGATCGCTGCCGTCGGCCATTGGATCGCACGGCGTACCGGTTGGGCGGCACTGGGGGTGCGGGCTGCCGCCGGGCGCTGGTATCTGGCGTTATTGCCGCTATTGCTGCTGAGCCTGGGCCTGCCGGCATTTGTCGCCGGCATGCTTGGCAGCGCAGCCGATTCTGCACAGCTCATGCTGATCAGCGGTGGTGAACCGCTGACTTTTGGCCGGGTACTCATGCTGCTGCCGCTGGTTGGCCTGCTGGTACCCTGCGCCGAAGAGCTGGTGTTTCGCGGTGTCTTGCAACCATTGGTTGGTCGGCACCTTGGCCGTGCAGCCATCCCACTGGTTGCCCTGCTGTTCGCGGTTATGCATCCGATCGTGGCGATCATGCCGGCGCTTGCGCTGCTCGGCCTGTGCTGCGGGATGTTGCGCGCCGCCAGTGGCTCGATTGTGCCGGGGGTCGTGTTGCATGCAGCCCAGAACAGCCTGGTGCTGTTCCTGTTTCTCTACTGATGCTCGGATGCAAGGAAAGGAACGAATGATGCGGATCCTGACGGCTGCCGATGTACGCCAGGCGGTATCGATGCGCGAGGCGATTGACGCCGTGGCGGCGGCATTTACCCAGCTCTCAACCGGGCATGCGGTTGTGCCGCTCCGGCTGCCAATCAGCCAGGAGGCGCACCATTCACATACCTTCTTTATGCCGGCACTGCTGGCGCAGAGTGGTGGCCTGGGGTTGAAGGTGGTTTCGGTCTTCCCCGAGAATGGCGTACGCCACGGCATGCCGAGCATTCATGCGATCGTGGTACTGATCGAAGCCGACACCGGCCGGCCGGCAGCGGTGCTCGACGGCACCTACCTGACGGCACTGCGTACCGGTGCGGCGTCGGGTGCGGCGACACAGGCGTTGGCACGCCCAGATTCGCGGGTACTGGCGATCTTTGGTGCTGGTGCGCAGGCACCGCACCAGGTCGAGGCGGTGTGCGCGGTGCGCCCGATCGAGCGGGTGCTGGTGGTGAACCGTAGCCGCCAACGTGCCGAAGGATTACTGGCGACGCTGGCCGCGCGCGGGATTGCCGCCGAGGTGGCTATCGCACCTTCGGCGGCGGCGGCTCTCGCCGTGGCTGATGTTGTCTGCTGTGCAACATCAGCGCCGACCGCACTGTTCGATGATGCCGATCTGCGCCCCGGCACGCATATTAATGGGGTTGGTTCGTTTACCCCGCACATGGCCGAAGTGCCGGTCGCCACCATTGCCCGTGCCCACGTGGTGGTTGATCAGCGGCTGGCCGCCTGGCACGAGTCGGGCGATCTGGTCGATGCCCGGGCCGCCGGGGTACTCGATGAATCGCGCGTCGTTGAGCTTGGCGAAGTGATTGCCGGCACTGCCGCCGGGCGCACATCTGCCGATCAGATCACCTTCTTCAAATCAGTCGGCAATGCCGTGCAAGATATCGCCGTCGGCCAGGCGGCGCTGACACACGCACAACGCCTTGGGCTTGGTGTTGCCGTCGATCTGGTGTAGGGGCGGCACCGCACACCGGCCCGTCGCCCGCTTAATCGTACTGCATTTACGATCGACGCTGCGCCCGTAGTGCCTGCACCCCCGTCCAGATCAGGGTTGCCGCAATCAACGGCAACACCAGCAGCATGGCATTGGTGAAGGTTTCGAGCGCCGGATTGCCGGTGGCCGCCAGGATGAGGAAGATGGTGTAGGCGATATAACTGCCGAAGAAGAGCATCCCTTCCCAGCGGACGATACTAAAGCCGGTGAAGAAGATCGGCAGGCATGCCACGGCGACCGCCACCATGATCGGCAGATCGAATGCGATCACCTGTGGTACTACCACCAGCCCGCCAGGGGTGACGAGCGATGAGATGCCGAGGATGCAGAGGATATTGAAAATGTTGCTGCCGATCGCGTTGCCGATCGCAATATCGCGCTCCTTGCGGATCGTCGCGATCACCGAGGTGGCGACTTCGGGCATCGAGGTGCCGGCGGCAACAATCGTCAACCCGATGATGACATCATCCACCCCCAGTGTGCGCGCCAGCGACACCGAACCGTCGACCAGCCAGCGGGCACCGATCACAAGCACCACCAGGCCACCGACGAGAT
>CALLZL010000609.1 GCA_937859575.1 uncultured Chloroflexota bacterium | reverse complement strand
ATGCGTGGCGCTGCTCATGAGCGCCTGTACCGCCAATAACCCCGACTGCTCGGTATAATCCCCTTCGATGATCAGACGTGGATCGACCGTCAGGCCGGCTGCTTCGTGTGCACGCAGATAGCCGGCCCGCCGATCAAGCGCATCCTGGTGCAATGCCGGCCCGGCAATATGGGCAATACGGGTATGGCCAAGCTCGATCAGATGGCGCGTCGCATCCGATGCTGCCCGCAGGTCGTCGATGCGCAAACAGCGCTCTTCCATGCCGGTCAGCGAACGGCCAATCACGACCAGCGGCAGATCCTCGGCTACCTGGCGCAAATGCGCATCGTCGATCACGCCCGACAGAATGATCAACGCATCAACCCGCCGCCCTGAGAGCAGATCGAGCGCGGCGATCTCGTCGTCGGTACGCCAGTTGCCGCTGGCAAAGATCGCATGATACCCGCTGCCGTCAAGGCCACGCTCGATACCAAGCAGCACTTCGCCATAGAATGGGCTGGCGACACTCTGCGTCAGCACCCCGATTGCATCGGTACGCCCCCGCACCAGGCCCTGCGCAATGGCGCTCGGCCGGTAACGCAGCCGCTTGACTACAGCCAGAACTGCGTCGCGCTTGGCTTCGGCCACCGGTACCGTGCCATTCAGCACACGCGAAACGGTGCTCGGCGAAACCCCCGCCTCGCGTGCGATGTCGGTGATTGTGATTGGTTGTTGACTCATACGGTGCATTATAGCATATCCTCTGAAAGCGCATTCAGGCATGCCGGTGCAACAGCAAGGCGAGTATATCCCAACATGATCACTATTTCAAGGCATGCCACGGCTTGACAGAAATCGCATCACCATCTATACTTCTGAAACCGCTTTCAGAACAAAATCATGCCGTAACGGCGCAACAACCAGGGGAGGGCACGATGGCTGTGTGGAGTCGGATTGGATGGGCAATCACGCTTGTACTCGGGCTGCTCGGCAGCATTGGCGCAATCGGGCCGGCAGCGCCGGTATTCGCCGCAACCCTGCCGGTCGTCGATGATTTCGAAGACGGCCTACCGATCGGAGTTGATCCGAACGGTGTGCAGATCGGTTTTTTCACCGCACAGGATCCGGCAAGTACGGTCGCCTTTGCGACCAGCACCACACCACCCGCAGCAGTGCCGGGTGCGGCAGCCGGCAACACTGTGTTGCGCATGGATTTCACAACCAGTGCGTTTGGTGTGCTGATCCATGGCTTTGAGAATGCTGCCGTCAACCAGTGGATCTCGCAAGACTGGAGCGCATACGAAGGTCTATCGCTCTGGGTCTACGGCAACAACAGCAACACCGAGCTGTTCATCGATGTAATCGACAACCGCAATGATCCACCATTGGCGCGCGACGACGCCGAGCGGTATACCGTCACCTTCCGCGACAATTTCAGTGGTTGGCAACAACTCTTCTTCCCCTTCGACAGCTTTAGCCGCAAAGAGATCGGCAATGGCGCACCCAACGACGGCTTCACCCTCACCGAGGTGCACGGCTGGGCTTTCGGCACACTACTGACGCCCGGCACCCAGACGTATTATGTCGATGATGCAGCACTCTACGGCACAGCACCCGAGCGGCCGCTGTTGGCCAACTTCGCCTCGGCCATCACACGGGTGCGTGAAGGGCGCACGGCACAGGTCTTTGTACGTCTGAGCAAACCGGCCGAGGATCCGGTTACCGTGCAGTATGCCGTCTCCGACGGTACCGCCAAGGCCGGGCGCGACTATCTGCCGACGGCGGGCAGCCTGACGTTTGCCCCCGGCGTAACCCGACTCTCGTTCGGGGTGCCGACGATTGACGATAGCAAGTGGCAGGGTGAACGAACTGCACTGGTGTCGATCACTGGTGTGAGCGGCGCAGCCCTGGGAACACCGGCCGTGGCCGGCCTGACGATCCAGAACACCGATCCCTACGATCCGGCGCTGATCGATGATTTTGAAAACGCGCCATATCTGCTGAAACCGGCACCGCAGACAACCCTCGCTTCGCAGACGATTCTGCCGGGGGATCCACGGGCACTGCCTGGCCAGTATGACCCTGAAGGCGTGCTGGTGATCAACCGCGCCCGCAATAGCCAATCAGCAATCGCATTCGACCGTTTCTTTGCCATCGGGCAAGACTGGCGCGGCAATGATGGTATGAATCTCTGGTTCTACGGGCAGAACAGCGGGCGCAAGGTGAAGGTCACTCTGCACGATAACCGCCATGCCGATACTGGCCCCAACTCATGGCAACTGGCATGGCGCGACGAGTTCAATTCGCCGGCCGGCACCCGCCCCGATCCGCGTTACTGGGGATTTGAGATCGGCGACGGCACGGTGAACAGTATTCCCGGCTGGGGGAACGACGAACTCCAGTATTACACTGATCGCCCGGAAAATGCCGCCACCGATGGTCAGGGCAACATGGTGCTGACGGTGCGCGAGGCCGATGGTTCGCTGACATGCTACTATGGCCCATGCCGCTACACATCGGCACGCCTGCTCACCAAGAATCGCTTCGAATTCGGCTATGGCAAGATCGAAGCACGCATCAAAGTGCCCGGCGGTGCCGGCCTGTGGCCCGCCTTCTGGAGCCTTGGCAACGATATCGATCTCGTCGGCTGGCCGCAGACGGGCGAAATTGATATCATGGAGTTCGTTGGTCGCCGCCCGAATGAAATCTTCGGCACCATCCACGGCCCCGGCTACTCGGGTGGGCAGAGCTACGGCAACATCTACGACTTCGGCACACCGGTGCCGGATCGCTACCACACCTATACTGTTGAGTGGCAGCCGAACAAGATCACATGGTATGTCGACGGCATCAAATACCATGAAGCGACACCGGGCGATCCCTTCCTCCAGGGCAAAGAGTGGGTCTTCGATCACCCATTCTTCCTGCTGCTGAATGTCGCCGTCGGCGGCAACTTCGGCGGCGCGGTCGGCCCGGATGCGACCTTCCCGGCATCGATGCTGGTTGACTATGTCCGGGTCTATCAGCCGGCCGAAACGGCCGAGCGCTTCGAAACCCAGTTTACCGATAACTTCGCCGGGTGGAAGCGTGTCACACTGCCGTTCAGCAGTTTCGGGCGCAGCAGCGAGCAGCCGGCCGGTGCCCCCAACGACGGCCTGACCCTTTCAAATGTCGCGGGCTACAGCATCAGTGTTCCGGGCAACTTCCCGGCACCGGTACTGATCGACCAGGTGCGCCTGCAGGCCAACTGCACCTTTGATGTCGCGGTGAGCAACACTGCCGACAGTGGTAGTGGATCGCTACGCCAGGCACTTGCCGATGTCTGTTTCGGCGGCACGATCAGTTTTGCGCCGACGCTCGCCGGGCAGACGATCATACTGACATCGACTGAGTTGACGATCGCCCGACCGGTGACGATCGATGGCATTGCTGCACCGGGGCTGACGATCAGCGGCGGCAACAGCCAGCGCCTCTTCGTCGTGAATCCATCTTCGGCGGCGACGATCCGCAACCTGCGGCTTGCCGATGGGTATGGTTTCGAACTCGCCGGCGGCATTCTCAACAACGGGCTCCTCACCCTTGACCGCGTCAGCGTCGAAAACAACCGGGTCGACACCAGCGGCGAGGATTTCTGGAAGGGCGGTGCCGGTATCTACAATGGTGACGGCAGCACTCTGACACTGATCGACAGCACTGTGCGTAATAACACCGCCAATGCAAGTAACGGCGGGGGGAGCTTTGGCTTCTTTTACTCTTTCGTTTCGCTCCAGCGTGGGACGATAAACGGCAAAACCGCCAATGTCGGCGGCGGCCTGCGCAGCCTGGGGGATGTCGAGATCCTCAACAGCACCCTTTCGGGCAACAGCTCGTATGGCTGGCATGGTGGCGCCATCTTCCATACCAATGGGGCCCTGGCGATCACCAGTGCGACAATCACCAATAATGCCGGGCCGGATTGGGCACCATCAACCATCTTTATCGGCTCGTTCGATGCCTCCATCCCACGCCTGACGCTCACCGGCACGATTATTGCCGGCAACCGCTGGTATGCCTGCGACCGCTTCACCGGCACGGTTGAAGTTGTCTCGGGTGGCAATAATATCGTGCAGGATGATACCTGCCGGCCAGTGGCGAGCGATATCATCAGCGGCGATGCCGGGCTGGCACCGCTTGCCGATAACGGCGGCCCGACGCAGACCCACGCCCTGCTGCCGGGCAGCCCCGCGATCGATGCGGCACCCGCGGCAACCGCACCGGCAACCGACCAGCGTGGCGTTAGCAGGCCACAGGGGGGAGCGCCCGACATCGGCGCATACGAGGCGGTGCCGTAGCGGATCCGCCCTTTTCCTGGGCACACAAAGCCGCAGCAGCCTGATGGCTGCTGCGGCTTTGTGCATTCTGTGGAAGATGAGCCGGGCAGCAGGATTTTTACACCGCCTTTACAGCGCCACAGCCGGCTTTTACACCGTTTTGATCGCAGTTGTAGTTCAATGTGGCACAGTATCAAATTTCTATACAGAGGTTGCCATGCCCGACGCGATCATGCTCGCTTGTGTACTGATGTTCTTCGCCCTCTCGTGGGGCGGTGTCGTGCTGATTGTGCATGCATAGGGGGTTGTGAGTGGGCCTTTTTACAGGTATTGGTGCATTCCTGGCATTCGGTATCGCGATCTATCTGATGATCGCCCTGATCAAACCGGAGTGGTTTTCATGACACTGCCCGGCATCCTGTCGATCGCCGTCTACCTGGGCATTGTATTCGCACTCGTCAAGCCACTCGGCTGGTATATGGCGCGGGTCTATACCGGCAAATCGGTTGGCCTGGAGCGAATCCTCGGCCCACTTGAACGGCTGTATTACCGCATACTCGGCATCCACCCCACAGCAGAACAGAGCTGGAAGTCGTATGCGGCCGCCATGCTGCTGGTGAATCTCTTCGGCATCGTCGCACTCTATCTGCTCCAACGCTTCCAGGCGATTCTACCGCTGAATCCGGGTAGCTTTGCCGCACCATCACCCGCAGCAGCCTTCAATGTCGCGGTCAGCTTTGCCACCAACACCAACTGGCAAAACTATAGCGGAGAAACCACCTACAGCTATCTGGTGCAGATGATCGGCTTCACAAGCCAGAACTTCATCTCTGCCGCCGTTGGGATGAGTGTCTTCGCTGCGCTTGCCCGTGGCCTTGGGCGGCAAAATAGCCCGACAATCGGCCATTTCTGGGTCGATCTGATCCGCTCAGTGCTCTATATTCTGCTGCCACTGTCGATCATGCTTGCCATACTCCTGGTTTCACAGGGGGTGGTGCAAAATCTGAACCCGCCGGTGCCGGCGCAACTGGTCGAACATATCAGCGACAATACCGGCGCAATGGTCACAACACAGTTACTGCCGATGGGGCCGGCGGCATCGCAGATTGCGATCAAACAGCTCGGAACCAATGGCGGCGGTTTTTTTAATGTCAATTCGGCTCATCCATTCGAAAACCCGACTCCACTGAGCAACATCCTGCAACTCCTGGCGATCCTGCTCATTCCGGCAGCGCTCTGTTACACCTTCGGTGTACTCGTAGGCGACCCACGCCAGGGATGGGCGATCCTCGCCGCAATGACGACAATCTTCGTGGTGCTGCTTGCTGTCACCATTGGTGCCGAGGCACATGGGAATCCGCGCCTCGCGGCACTTGGAATCGATCAATCCGCCACTCTGCTGCAACCCGGCGGCAACATGGAAGGCAAAGAGCTACGTTTCGGCATCAATGAATCGGCGCTGTGGGCCGTCGCGACGACTGCTGCCTCCAATGGTTCGGTGAATAGTATGCACGATAGCTACACACCGATCGGCGGCATGATCCCACTCTGGCTCATGCAGACCGGTGAGGTGATCTTTGGCGGTGTCGGTTCCGGGCTGTATGGCATGCTGATCTTCGTCCTGGTTACCGTCTTTATCGCCGGGTTGATGGTAGGGCGCACACCCGAGTATCTTGGCAAAAAGATCGAAGGTTTCGAGATGAAGATGGCAAGTATCGCCATTCTGGTTCCGGCGATCATCACGCTCGGCGGTGCCGCGCTGGCGCTTGGCGTGCATGCCGGCGGCTTCCAGGATAGCGGCCCGCACGGGTTGAGCGAGTTGCTCTATGCCTATGCGAGCATGGGCAATAACAATGGCTCGGCCTTTGCCGGGTTCGATGCCGACACCCCCTGGCATAATATCGTCGGCGGTCTGGTGATGCTCTTTGCTCGCTACTGGGTTGCCCTGCCGGCCCTTGCGATCGCCGGATCACTGGCAGCCAGAAAGCAGGTAGCCGAAGGCCCCGGAACGCTGCCGACTCATACACCGCTCTTTATCATCCTGCTGATCGGTGTGGTACTGATCGTCGGGGCGCTCACCTTTGTGCCGGCCCTCATGCTCGGCCCGATCGCCGAGTACCTCATGCTCAGGAGCTAAGACGCATGTCTGTTCAACCACAGCAACCGACCGAACTGAGCGCTACCGCGCCCCGGCACACGCCGGCCCGCCCATTCATCGATCGAGAACTGGTGCGCCAGGCATTGATCGGGGCATTTCGGAAGCTCGGCCCGCGCCACCAGTTACGTAATCCGGTGATGTTTGTCGTCTTCATCGGTGCAATCTTCACCAGCGCCCTCTGGTTGCAGGCCCTGGGTGGGCAAGGTGAAGAGCCGGCCGGTTTTATCTTCGCCATCACGATCTGGCTCTGGTGTACCGTGCTGTTTGCCAACTTCGCTGAGGCAATCGCCGAAGGGCGCGGCAAAGCCCAGGCCGACACCCTGCGTGCCGCTCGCCGCGATGTACCGGCCCACAAGTTACTCAGCAACGACAGCGCACTCGTTGCCATGGCACAGGCGGATACTCCAACCAGCAGCCAGTTCCGCACAACCCATATACGCAGCAGCGAGCTGCGCAAAGGCGATCGGATCCTGGTAACGGCAGGCGAAGTCATTCCGGCCGATGGCGAAGTACTGGTTGGTGTCGCCTCCGTCGACGAAAGTGCCATCACCGGAGAGAGTGCCCCGGTGATCCGCGAGAGCGGCGGCGATCGATCGGCAGTCACCGGC
>CALLZL010000608.1 GCA_937859575.1 uncultured Chloroflexota bacterium | reverse complement strand
GCTGGGCTGGTGCCGGCCGGCCTGCAGGTAGCCGGCATCATGGAGTGCCTCGCGGGCTACATACAGCGGCCACTGGAAGACCGCATCAAGGCCGGCGAGGAGCTCGGCCGGTAATTGATAGCCGTGCGGGTCGAAGGTGAAATCACGCACGAAACCACCGCGCACCGAGTAATAGTGATCACGCCGGCCACGGGTTGGATCGTAATACGACGATGGGTCGATTACCATCTCGGCGCGTGTTGCTTCCGATGTCGTATTGCGACCCTGCGCGAGGTTCTCCCAGAAGGCATGGATATTTGTCGCACCCGGGAAGAGGCACGCCATGCCGATAATTGCTACACGCTCCATAGTTATCTGGTTGCTCCGGTGCCGAACCGGCAGGTACCGATCCGTCACCCTGCTATGCGAAGAATGGGTATGATGCTGTGGCCGGGTGGCTGCTACTGCCACGCGAGCTAGCGGCTACTGATCGGTTGGCGTGTACTTTCGAAGAGCGCATTCAGGCGAGTGCTGAGTGTCACTTCCGAGGCGAGTACCTGTGTGCAGATCTGCCCGGCTGAATCGGCAACCGTAATATCGCCGATCACCCGCTGTGCATCGCTCGAACGTACCGCAATCGTGACATATAACGGCCCGGCGGGTGTGGCATGGAAGTGCCGGATTGAACCGGCGGCCAACGGCAGGCTGGCGGCACCGGTGTAGTGCCTGGCCCATACAACCAGCCCTTGTACGGCCATGTCGATCAGGATCGGATCCATGCTGAGTGTACTGAACTGGCCGAGTTCGGCCGGTGTGATGCGTGGTGGTGTGATCTGCATCTGCAGCCCATGTTCGTCGATTCGGGCAATCTGTTCGATTCCCTGAAACAGCGTTCCATGGAACAGCGTTCCATCGCTGTAGACTTCATCGCCTGTGATCGCTTCCGGCCCGGCAATGGTGTATGGCGGCAGGAGTGGCGGCGGCGCGAGCGGTTCGCGCTGCAGGGTAAGCCGTGAACTGTAATGGTAGCGCTGCCGACCGGCAGTATCACGGCTGCTGACTCTGGCTTCGGCACGAAAGACCCCCGACGCGCCATCGCGTTCGAGTTCGGTCATTTCAAGAAGATACTTTTCAGCCTGGGTACCATCAAAGACGATACCTTTCAGAACACGCAGATCATCGCAACTGACGCACCGTAACCCCGGTACCAGCCGCTCGGCGGCACCGGCCATCCAGGCGATCGCAAAGGCCGTCGGCAACACCGGATTGCCACCGATCACATGATCATTGAAGACGAGATTCTCGGCCAGGGTAAGCGTACGCTCGATCCGGAATGTGCGCAATGGTCGTTCTGGCAACTCGCCTGGCCCGATCATCGGGCTACCGACGACGATCTGGGTTGCGTTGCGCCCTGGTCGTAGGGCATCAACAAAGATGTGAGTGCCTTCGTCGATTGGGATGATCGCGATGTGCCGTTGGGCAAAGAGTTGTTTCAGCGCTGGTGTGACCATACCGCCATCCCATGGCCCCCAATCGAATGCCACCACCCGGCAGTGCGGGTTTGCATGTCGGAAGGCATGGGCAAACTTATTCAGAATCTCGTTGGCGATCGCATAATCGGATTGGCCGATATTGCCGTAGAAGCCGGCCGCCGATGAGAAGAGAACCAGAAAACGCAGCTGTTCGGCGGGGATACACGCCAGCAGGGCATGCAGCCCACCGATCTTGGCGCGATAGACTGTCTCGAAGTCGGCGGCGGTCTTCTGTTCGATCAGCTTATCGGCCAGTACTCCGGCTCCGTGGATGATTCCTACAATTGGCCCAAGGGCGGCGCGTGCTTCATTCAGGCCGTGCTGTAGTGCCGCGCTATCGCTGATATCGGCACTGATATAGTGTGCCTGGCCGCCGGCATCCCGGATCGCCTGCAAGGTGCCGTGAATCTCGCGATTGGCTTCGATTGCGCGGAAGGTTCGCTCGATCGCGACCGGCGTGGCGCGTTCACCACGCTGCGTCAGATCGGCAGCAATCCGCTGTTTGAGTTCACGTGCGTCATGGCATCCGGCAGCCCAGGCCGGTTCCTGCGCACCATAGCTCGATCGCCCGATCAGGGCGAAACGGCAGCCAAAGGCATGCGCCAGCGCAATCACACACTGCGCCGTAATGCCACGTGCACCACCGCTGACGGCCAATACCGTCTGTTGGGTAATGGTTGCTTCTGACATGGTTAGTTCCGCGTCTTCTCAACGGCCAGTGTCACGCGCCCCTGCGCGCCGTAGCCGACTTCGGCCACCAGGCGATTCGCGTCGTGCAGTTCGGCAATGATCTGGTGTGCCGCCTGTTCGGGCGCCAGGGCCGGGCTCAGGTCGATCGCCCGACAGTAGACGAGTGGCCATTCCTGGCGTAGGGTCTTCGTCAGGCCGAAGAGCCCGCCGCTTATGGAACTGACCGGGTCAGCGGTCTCCAGGCCGAGTTGACCATCAATGCGGGTGACGGTCAGGAAGCATGCAGCCGATAGTGTTGCGGCTTCGGTGAGTGGAGCCTTCAGGTGGCGAGCGGCCAGGAAGACATGGCGTACGATCGCTTTCTGTGCTTCGATGGCACTGTCGTTGGTATTGCTCAGCAGTGGATGCAGGTGAATAAATGCACCAATCGGGCCATAACCGGCGGCGATTCCACCGAAAGCCTGCGCGAGATGATCTTCGCTCATATCGGCCAGCACGACACGCCCAATCGATGGTGGGATCGGCGAACGTTCAGCAACAACTGTGGTCGGAAAGCGCAATAGTACCACGTTCCATCCCTCGGCAGCGATAAGTTGCGCCAGTTTTACACTCATTGGTGTGCCGTCGTCGGTGATGACACAGGTGTACCCGTCGGGTAACTGCAGCTCAAGTCGATCGGGTGTCGGCAGATGTTGCAACCGTACTGCCCCATAGGCCACACTGCCGTTGCCGTTACCATTGCTTGTAACGGACGCTGGTACCGCAGTGGGCACCACAGCCGGTGCCGGTGTCGCCACGGGTGCAGGAGCGGCAGGCGCAAGATGGGCGACAATCTGGCCGAGGGTGCGCAGTTCGCCGGCGGTTTCGGGGGCGAGCGGCGGCAGGTCGGGCAGCCGATCCTGAAGGGCACCGAGGATCTCGACCCGCTTGATCGAGTCGATGCCGAGGTCGGCCTCAAGATCCATGTCGGGGTCGAGGGTGCTGACCGGGTAGCCGGTCTTGTCGGCGACGACTTCGAAGAGGGC
>CALLZL010000607.1 GCA_937859575.1 uncultured Chloroflexota bacterium | reverse complement strand
CTGGTTGCCATCAGCGGTGGCCTGATCATCAGCCGGTGGGGCTTCGCCTGGCTCTTCGGCATGGGTGCCGCTTTCTCGCTCATCGGCATGCTTGTGTTTATGATCGGGTTCCGCAGCGGCAGCACCGCCGACCGTGCGGCACAGGCGGCGCATATTGCCGAAGGGGAAGCGCACTAGCCGGTGCTGAGCACTGCCTCGGAGTTGGTAGGCACGCGGCCAGGCAACTCGCCGGGAAAAACTGAGGAGCGTATGACCCATGTTCGCGCGGCGACGGACGCCGACTTTCCGCAGATCTGGGCGATCTTTGCCGAGGTGATTGCCGCCGGCGACACCTACCCGCACGACGAGACCTTTACCGCCGAGGAAGCGCGGCGGATGTGGCTCGGGCCGGCATTCCGGACGTTCGTCGCCGTCGATGATCGCGCCGAAGTTGTCGGCGTCTCCAAGCTCGGGCCGAATTTCCCTGGCCGCGGGGCGCATGTCGCCAACGCCGCCTATATTGTCGCGGCTCACCGCCGTGGTACAGGGATCGGCCGCCTGCTGGTCGAGCACTCGCTGGCAGCCGCACGTGCTACCGGCTACCGTGCGATCCAGTTCAACTTCGTCGTCAGTACGAACCGGGCGGCGGTGCAGCTGTATGAGCGGCTCGGCTTCACGATCCTGGCAACGCTGCCGGGCGCGTTCAACCATCGGGCACTCGGGTATGTCGATGCCTATGTGATGCACCGCATGCTGTAGGTACGCACTATGGCGCGCTGAGCCGCGTGATATTCAATCAGCAGGCGCGAAGTGCAACCCCTGTGCGGCGAGCGCGGCACGCAGAACAGCGATCGCTTTCGGCCCCACGCCATGCAGCTTGAGCAGATCCTTCTCGCGTACATGCACCAGTTGCTCAAGCTGCGTATAACCGGCCACAGCAAGCGCCTGGCGGGCCGGATTGCCAATACCATGCGGAAAACCGGTCGTTGTACTAATTGGCGTATCTGAGGTCATTGCATTTTCTCCTGATCGGGTATCGCCGCCTCGCTCGGTAGATTCCGAATACCCTGAAAGAGATCGTGTTCGACAGCACGCCCACCATTCACCAGGCTGAAGACGCGGTAGAGGGTTCCTTCGCCAAAGAAACGGAGGAGCATGTCGCGCGGCAGATCGACGACCGGTGCATACCCCGGCAGTTGCGATTGATGGCACATCACAGCCTGCCAGACCCGGTCGAAATAGTCGGTCACATCAATGCGCGTCGTCACTGCCCAGGCTTCCCAGCCGACATGGTTGCGCACTATACCATCGATCTCCATGCTGATCGTGCCGACAAGTTCACTGAAGGCTTCGACAAGGGCAAGTGTATCGACCGTGTAATAGAGCTTGGAAACACGGAATGGTGCACGTGCTGCCGGATCGTGGAAGCCGGCATCGGCCGCACAGAGCACGGCTCCCACAGTGAATTGCGATAGGGCGATGTGATCGGGATGCCCATAATGCCCATCGGGTGGGAAGGTGATGACCACCTGCGGTTGAATACGCCGAATATGGCCTGCGATCTGTGTCATGATTGCCTGCGGCTCTGCCTGATCCACCATGCCATCGAGGTAGTCGAGGAACGTGAGTTCGTGTAGACCAAGGTGATGTGCGGCACAGCGCAGCTCTGCCTCGCGGATCTGCCCCAATGCCGTCGGCCCGGGATTCTGCTCCGGCGGGCCGCTCCAGCCGTATTCACCGCGTGTCGCACAGATCACGTGGGTTTCGACACCCTCGGCCGAATAGCGGGCAAGCAGCCCACCAATGGCAAGGGTTTCATCATCGGGATGGGGCAGCACCGCCAGAAGCTTCAGCGTTTCAGCCATAATTGCTTCCTCCGTCGTCATGACGCCACACAACCCACCAGTACCTGCACACGCACCGCTGTATCGCACGTATACCTGGTTGTTACTCCGATTATATAGCCGGGTGCAAAACGATTGATCATTGGGCTGCGCGCATCTTGCGCACATGCGGGCGGGACGCCCGCCCTCCCAGGATGCGGATGGCTCAAGATTGCTGCCCCTAGCTATAGGGGCTCGCGCAGGGGCTGTGTCATGCTGAAGAGGGTGCGCCGATGTGAAGCATTGCTGGGTGGATCGAGTGGCAGGGATTAATTGGCAGTATGGCAGTTGGTGCGTTATGCTGGGAGCGTTGCAGATTGATGGTTAAGAGGCAAAGCCCATCTATGATCGCCCATAACGCAGCTGAGACACAAACGCAGCACCATACCGGCCGGGCCTACTGGTCGGCATTTGCGGCCACAATGCTCTTCTTTGGCGGGTTCTACACGCTATTGGCGCCGCTGCCGGCCTACCTGGCGCGTGCCGGCCTGCCCGACTGGCAGATCGGCGTGGTGCTCGGTGCCTTCGGGGTTGCCTCGCTTGTCGGCAGGCCGCTCGCGGGCATGGCGGCCGACCGTTACGGTGCGCGGCCGGTGATGCTGGCCGGCGCGCTGGCGCTGATCATCGGCGCGGCGGCGGTGCCGTACACCGGCGGGTTTCTCGCGCTCTTTGCGCTGCGGGTACTGCAGGCCGCCGGATATGTGGCCTTCACCACCGCCGGCACGGCGCTTGTGATCGCACTCACCCCCGAAGCGGAGCGTGGGCGGCGGCTGGCGATCTACGGCGCGGCGGCGAATGTGGCGATCACCCTCGTGCCGGCGGCGATGGGTGCACTGCTGGCGGCTGCGCCGGTCGCGGCACCGTTTCTGGCGGCGGGTGGGCTAGCGTTGGTCGCCGGAGCAATCGCGTCGCGCATCAGCGCGCCGGCGGCGCCCGCCATAGGTGGGCGCGGGATCGTGCTATCGCGCCGGCTGCTACTACCGATGCTGATCGCCGGGCTGTTCGGTGCCGGGTTCGCCGCCTTCTTCCAGTTCAGCCCAATCCTCGCCGAACGCGGCGGCGGCCTGCCCGCCGGGGCGCTCTACACGGTTTATGGGATCGGCATCATCACAACGCGGCTCGCCGGCGGGCGGCTTCTCGACCGTTTGCCGGTTGCGGCAGTGCTGCGCTTTGCCGCACTCAGCATGGCATTGGGCCTCGCGCTGCTCGGATTCTTTGCGCCCCCCGCAGCGCAGATCCTCGCCGTGCTGCTGATCGCTATCGGCTCCGGCCTCTCGCACCCGGCGCTGCTGGCGCACCATGCCGTACTGCTGCCCGATGCGCCCGGGCGTGCCAGCGCCATCTTCTATCTCGCCTTCGACCTCG